>JBGPLW010000047.1:0-11775 GCA_041486645.1 Gaiellaceae bacterium
CGGCGCTCCAGGCGGGATCGTCGAGCCCGACGAGCACCGGCTCGATGCCGCGCTCCGCGAGTGCCGGCAGCAGGGTGAGCAGATGCCGCTCAGAGCCCCCGATACCGCGGATGCGATGGACGTGGAGAACCTTCATCGCGTGCGCAGCCGCTGGATGACGCGCTCGATCGCAGCCGCGGCGAGGAGTGCGAGCAGGAAGTCCCAGGTGACGCGGTACCGCGTCGCGCCGACGAACGCGAGCGCGGCAGCCGTCTGATACGCGAACAGGAGCAGTGCAAGCGTGACGAACGCCCGCGGCGCGACGAAGAGGCCGATTGCGGCGAGCGCGTACAGCGCCCACATGTACCCAGGTTCGATCACCCGCCGGCCGATGTCGAGCTGCGTGCCGGCGCCGCTGCGGTCGCTCGTCTCGAGGACACTCGGCTGCCAGAGCACCTTCGCCGAGAGGGCTGCGAGCTTTGCCTTGCCGTCCGGATGGTGGCGCCAGTATTCGAGCGCGAGGTGCTGGTAGAAGCGCATTTCGAGGCATTCGTCCGGATGGAGCATCTTCCCGTTGCGCAGCCAGATCCCGTTCGCCTCCTCGGGCGTGAGCCTCCCCGGCGCAGGGGGCCGGGGCGGGTTTCGGCCGATGTTGTCGATCCACTGGCCCGTGCTCAGGAGGTGGTAGGTGCGCGTGTTGTTCGCCTTCCACATCGCGCGGCCGTCGGTCGTGAGCGTGAAGCAGCCGACGCTCACCTCGTTGCGAACGAGCCAGGGCGCGACGGCAACCGCGGCGCCCGCGAGCACGAGGGCGGCGACGAGCGCCGTCGCACGCGCGTGCGGCAGGCGCCACGCGAGGTAGAGCGCGCACAGGATCGGCAGGAAGACGAGGCGCGTGTTGCCGAGCATCGAGATGCCCGAGACGACGCCGAGCAGCACCGCGCGCCACCGGGTCGGCCGCTCGACGACGAGCAGCGTGAGGAGCACCAGCGCCGCCGCGACGAGCTGGTCGACGATCTCGCGGTTGACATGCACGTCGTGCCAGACGAGATACGGATTCAGGGTCGCGATCGCCGCTGCGACGAGACCTGCGCGTCGCCCGAGCACGCGTGTGCCGATTTCGTAGACGAGCCACGCGGTCGCGACCGCGACGAGGATCTGCGCGAGCCCGATCGACCACCAGCGCGCGCCGAAGACCCAGTAGATCGGGATGAGAAACCAGGCGTAGAGCGGCTGCGTGTAGGCGGAAGGCGCGCCCGGCACGAAGCCGAATGTCCCGTGGTCGACGAACATGCGCGCGATCGTGTCGCTCTTCTCGGTGAAGCTCGCAGTGATCGCGTCGCGCTCGTGGAAGAGCACGCCGAGCCGCGGCGCGGCGCACACGAGCGCGAGCGCGCCGTAGGAGAGGCGACGGCTCACGCGACGGCCGTGGTCACCGGCGCGTCGACGTGCGCGCGCTGCCACAGCTCGAGCATCACGAGCGTCCACAGACGGTGTCCGTGGTCTGCGCGCGCGGCTGCGTGCTCGTCGAGCAGACGCTCGACCGCGTCGGCCCGGAGCCAGCCGCGTGCGCGCGCCCGGTCGTCGAGCAGCACGTCGTGGGCGAGCGGCTTCAGGTCGCCGCGGAACCAGGCGGCGTGCGGCAGTCCGAAGCCGGACTTGCCGCGCGAGGCGACGAGCTCCGGCAACTCCTCGGCAAACGCGCGTCGCAGCGCGATCTTGCCCTCGCGTCCACGTTGCTTCAGGCGATCCGGCAGTGCCAGTCCGAGCTCGACGACGCGATGGTCGAGCAGGGGCGAGCGCAGCTCGAGTGAGTGCGCCATCGAAGCGATGTCGGACTTCGGCAGCAGGTCGCCCGGCAGGTACGTGCGCACGTCGAGCGCCTGCAGCCCCTCGATGCCGTCCGTCGGCGGCGCGCCGAGCAGGAGCCCCGGCGACGCGAGTGCGCCGATCTCGGTCCGCGCGTCGTCCGTCCACAGGTCTGCGCGCTGTTCGAGGGAAAGCACCTGCATGAGACGGCCGTAGCGCTCGGCGCGCGGGACGGCCGCGGCGTCGAGGAAGCGGGCGGCGCGGTACATCGTCGAGCGCCGCTCGCGCCGCCCGGATGGCAGCGCGCGCAACAGCCGCGAACCCGCGCGCGCGGCCGGTGCCGGCACGCGGTCGGCGAGGCCCATGGCGGCGTAGCGCTCGTAGCCTGCGAACGACTCGTCGCCGCCGTCGCCGACGAGCGCGACCGTCACCTCGTGACGCGCCGCCTCGCAGATGAGGAAGAGCGGAAGCGCCGCTTCGTCGCCGAGCGGCTCGTCGAACGCCGCCGCGAGTCGCGGCAGCGTCGCTGCTGCGTCGGGGTCGAGGACG
The DNA here is from genome assembly GCA_041486645.1 of Gaiellaceae bacterium. Classification (GTDB taxonomy): domain Bacteria; phylum Actinomycetota; class Thermoleophilia; order Gaiellales; family Gaiellaceae; genus Palsa-739. The sequence goes on from JBGPLW010000047.1 coordinate 2,338, forward strand.
ATCTCCTCGTGGCGTGTGCCGTAGCGGTCGGCGACAGCTCGCGCGTATATGCGCTCGTCGTAGGCGGCGTCCGCGAAACCGACGGTGAACGTTCGCACCGGCTCCGGCGACGCGTCCGCCATGAGCGCGACGACGATCGCAGAGTCGATGCCCCCGGAGAGGAGCGCACCGAGCGGCACGTCGGACGCGAGCCGCTTCCGCACCGCCGCGGTCACCTCGTCGCGCACGCGCTCGAGCCATTCCTCGTCGCTCGCGATCCCGCGCTCGACCCGCGGCTGCCAGTACCGCTCGACGTGCTCGCGGCCGTTCTCGACGACGAGCAGCGAGCCGGGCTCGAGCCGGTGCACGCCGAGGAGGCCTGTGCGCGTTCCCGGTACGTAGCCGAGCGCGAGATAGGCGTCGAGAGCGGCGAGATCGGGCTCGGCGCGGAAGCCTGGCAGCCCGTGGAAGGCCTTGAGCTCCGACGCGAACGCGAGCGTGCCGTCGGCGAGCCTCGTCCACACGAGCGGCTTCTTGCCAAGCCGGTCGCGGGCGAGCACGAGCCGTTGCCGCGCGGCGTCCCAGAGTGCGATCGCGAACATGCCGTCGAGACGCTCGACGAAGCGCACGCCGTGCTCCTCATACAGGTGCGGAATCACCGGTGTGTCGCCGCGACCGCGAACCTCGTGCCCCGAGAGACCAGCGCGCAGCTCCGCGAAGTTGTAGAGCTCGCCGTTGAAGACCGCGGTGACGTCGCCGCGCTCGTTCGCCACCGGCTGATAGCCGAGCTCGGGATCGAGCACCTGGAGCCGCTGGTGGCCGAGGACGCAGGGCCCGAAGGCGTCCGTGGAGCCCTGGTCAGGCCCTCGATGGCGGATTCGCGTGCGCATCTCGTCGACGAGCGCAGGCGGCGGCTCGATCGACGGCGAATAGAGTCCGCAGATCCCGCACATGCGCGACAGTGTGCCTTGTGGTCACGACCGCGAACACGGTTGTCCACCCGTCCGGCTGCAAACCGGCGCATCGCCGCGTCCTCAGTCGGCCCCATACCACCGGTATGCGGCCTCCCTGCGTCCTTGCGCTGCTTGGTTTTCGCGCGGCCGGATGGGAACGTGCTCACGGTCGTGACCACTACAACGGCTGCAATCGTCTCCTGCCATCTCGAGCAGCCGCTTCACGACGACGCGTGGCGGCGCTTCGACGAGCTGCAGCGACGCCGCCCGGGCGGCTTCGACGTGATCGCGCTGATGCGTCCGCCTGACGCGGCGTACGGCGAGGACGCGGAGCGGTGGCTCACCCGCGCGCGGACGGCCGCCTCGCGTGCGCCGTTCGGTCTGCACACGCACTGGACGAGCCCGACGCATGCACGACCGAGCGGTGGCGACCCTGCCGCGCGCGTGCGGCGGGAGGCGGAGTGGATGCGCGCAGCGGGGCTCGAGCCGCGCTTCTTCTGCGGCGGCGGCTGGTACATGGACGACGCCGTGCAGGAGACCGTCCGCGAGCTCGATCTCGTCGACTGCACGGTTCGTGACGGGGTGCCGTCGGCAGGAGTGCTGCCAACGACGCACTCGCTCGGGCAGCTGGCACGCGGAGTGGCCGGTCCGTTACCGCCGTACGTGCATGCGTACTTTCACGACTACGACCTGCTCGACCGGGTCAGGCGAGGGGTCTTGATCGCTGCGTTGACGATTCTCGGGCGCCGACGTGCGCAACTCGACGTCACGCGGGTTTTCTCGCCGTAAACACTTGAACTCGCGCCATGAGCCGCCGGTGCCAACGAGCGAAGCGGCCGACAGCGAACTGGATGCGCACATCGTCAAAGTCGCTGAGCAGCCGCGCGAGTGCTGTCGGCGTGAAGAGCTGTAGATGGGTGGCGTCGGTCTCCGGGTGACGTCCCGCGACGAATCGGATCCGGCTCTTGAGGCGGAAAGCATTCGGCACCGAGCCGACGAACCGTCCTTCCGGTTTCAGAACACGAAGGACGTTTCTGACCGCCGCCCCTGGATCCGCGAGGTGCTCGAGCAACTCCCCTGCGACGACGACGTCGAACGACTCGTCGGGAAAGGGCAGTTCCTCTTCCGCATCCGCCCACACCGTCTCGATCCCAAGTCTCTCCGCGGCCGCGTCCAGTGCGCTGCGATCGACGTCGACGCCGACAACGGTGTTGCCGGTCGCGTAGTGCCGCGTCAATGCGCCCGTGCGGCAGCCCAGGTCGAGCACCCGAAGGCCAGGCCCGCCGACGAGTCTCGCGATGAGCCCGGCGCGATCGTCCGCTCCGAAGACGAACTCCTGCCGGTCGCCATGATGCGCGCGGTACCGTTCGTTGAGGCGCTCGAGCCGGGACATCGGCCCTCATTCTTCCCGATGCCGGCGGCGACGGACCCGGGGCCACCGTTTCAGCCCCTCGATCAGCGCGGTAGCCGCCAGCAGCGCGAGCAGGAAGTCCCAGGGCACTCGGTAGCGCGTCTCGCCGACGAAGAGCATCGCGACGAGCGTCTGATAGCCGAGCAGGAGCACCGTGAGCGCCGCGAGGAAGCGTGGCACGAGGAAGAGGCCGCCGACTGCGAGCAGGTAGAGCGGGATCATGTAGGCGGGCTCCGCGCTCGTGCGCACCGTGTCGAGCCAGCTCCCTGCGCCGGGCCGACCCCGCGTCTCGACGACGTTCGGCTGCCAGAGCCACTGCGCGTCGAGCGGCACGAGCCGCGCCTTGTCTCCCGGGTGGTGGATCCAGAACGAGATCACCTTGTGCTGGAAGCTCGTCATCTGCGCGCACTCGTCGTACGGCAGCACGACCCCGGTCCGCTGCCAGTGTTCGAACACGTCCTGGGGCGTCGGCGGAAACGATTTCGGCTGCGGCACGTGATCGATCCAGCCGCCGTGCTTCAGCGTCTCGTACGTGTTGACGTTGTTCGCCTTCCAGAGGGCTCGCGCATCTGTCGTCACGGCCCAGCAACCGACACTCACCTTGTTTCGCACGACCCACGGCATGACCGCGACGGCAGCGGCGGCGAACACCGCCCCCGTTGCGAGCATCGTGCGACGTGAGATGCCGTTCCGCCACAGCAGGTAGGCGCAGAGCAGAAAAGGCAACGCTTCGAGCCGCACGTTGCCGAGGATGCCGAGCCCGATGACGGCGCCGAGCGGCAGCGCGCGGCGCCAGCCGAAGCGCTCGGCCGCGTGCAGCGTGAGGTAGACGGTTGCGGCCGCGAGCAGGTGGTCGAGGATCTCGCGGTTCATGTGCACGTCGTGCCAGACGAGATACGGATGCAGCGCGACGATCAGCCCGGCGATCAAGCCGATCGTCGGCGTGAGCCAGCGCTTGCCGATCTGCCAGACGATCAGTGTCGTCGCGACCGCGATGCAGATGTGCGCGAGCCCCACGACTTCCCAGTGGCGGCCGAAGATCCAGTAGAGCGGGATCAGGAACCAGCCGTAGAGGGGCTGCGTGTAGGCGGACGGGTGGCCCGGGATGAAGCCGTACGTCCCGGTCGCAAGATAGGTCCGTGCGAAATCGTCACCCTTGTCGGTGAACGACGCGAGAATGGCGCCCCGCTCGTGGAGCAGGGCGGCGAGCCGCGGCAGCGCGGTGGCGAGGCCGAGGAGGAGGACGGCGCTGCGCGTGCGCACGGGGTGCCAAGCCTAGCCGAGTACAATCCCGCTTCTCGTGGCGACCAAGCCTTTTGTCGGCGCCGAACCGCAGGGCGACGTGGGGCCGCCGGATGCACTCGGCCCCTCGGAGGACATCCGCAGCACGCGGATGCTCCCGTCGCCGATCCAGGTGCGCGCGCTTGTGCGCCGGCTCGTGAGCATCGCGTCGCTCGTCGCGATCGACGTCGGCGGGATCGCCGGCGCGCTCTACCTCGCGCTCGTTCTGCGCGCGCTGTACTACGGCGAGCGGCCGGTGCTCTGGGGTCTTCCGTGGAAGGCCGAGGCGGAGTGGCTGCCCTTCCTCGTGCTCGTGACCGTGCTCGTCTTCTGGCGCGGCGGCCTCTACGCGCCGCGCGAGCGCCGAGCCGGCGCCGGCCGCATCGTGTCGTCGCTCTTGCTCGTGACGGTGATCACGCTCGCGTTCGCTGTCGGTACGGGCTACCAGCACACGACGTTCGGCCTCTACGTGACGGCGTTCGTGCTCTCCGTGGTCATCGTCGGTGGCCTGCGAGCGGCGTACGAGCTCGTGACGCGCGACGTCTGGCGGCTTGCAGGCGTGCGCCGGCGCGCGGTGCTTCTCGGGTCGGGCGACAGGCTCATCGAGTTGCGGCGCGCGCTCGGCCTCGGGCGCGGCGGCATCGACTACGAGTTCCTGGGCGCGATCGTGTCGGACGGCGCTCAGCTCGACCTGCCGTCGCTCGGCGACGTCGACGATCTCCCGGGCATCCTCGATCGCCTGCACCCGGACGAGCTCATCGTCAGCGGCGTCGATCTCGGCGACGAGGCGTTTCTCGATCTCGTCGAACAGGCGCACCGGTTCGGCGTCAAGGTGCGCATTGCACCGACGACGACCGCGCTGCTCACGCAGCGCATGGAGTACGTCCCTGGGCAGGGCGTGCCGCTCTTCGAGCTGCGCCCGCCGGTGTTCGCCGGGCTCGACTGGTCGATCAAGCGCACGTTCGACATCGTGGTGAGCGCGCTGATCGTCGCGGCGGCCGCGCCGGCGTGGGCACTCATCGCGCTCGCGGTGAAGCTCGACTCGCCCGGGCCGGTGTTCTACCGCGACCGTCGTGTCGGTCTCGGCGAGCGCGAGTTCGGGATGTTCAAGTTCCGCTCGATGTACGTCGACGCGGGGGAGCGCCAGGCGGGGCTGGAGTCGTCGAACGAGGCGTCGGGGCCGCTGTTCAAGATCAAAGACGACCCGCGCGTGACGCGCGTCGGTCGCTTCATGCGCCGGTATTCGATCGACGAGCTGCCGCAGGTCCTGAACGTCGCGCGCGGCGAAATGTCCCTCGTCGGGCCGAGGCCGCTGCCGTTGCGCGACTACGTGCAGCTCGAGGACTGGCACCGCAAGCGCTACCTCGTGCTCCCCGGCATGACCGGCTTGTGGCAGGTCTCGGGCCGCATCGAGCTGACCTTCGACGATCTCGTGCGGCTCGACTTCTACTACCTCGAGAACTGGTCGATCTGGCTCGACATCTCGATCCTCGCGAAGACGCTGCCCGCGGTGCTCGCGAGACGCGGCGCGTACTGATCTAACGCTTTCTTCACGCGTTGCCCTCACACTTCGCGCGTGCTCTCCACGACCGTGATCGTCGTCGCCTACCAGAGCGGCGAAGCATTGACTCGCTGCCTCGACTCGCTCGGCGGCGCCGACGTGATCGTCGTGAACAACGGCGAGCGGGGCCCAGAGGTCGAAGCAGCCGCGAAGCGTGTGCGGGTGATCGACTCCGAGAACGACGGGTTCGGCGCCGGCTGCAACCGTGGCGCGGAGGCGGCCGGTGCCGACGTGCTCGTGTTCCTCAACCCGGACACGGTCGCGCAGCCGGGTGCGGTGGACGCACTCGCACACCGGCTCGAGGACGAGTCGATCGGCATCGTTCAGGCGCGCCTCGCGCTGCTCGCCGCGCCGGACACGCTGAACTCGGGCGGCAACGTCGTGCACGTGAGCGGGCTCGCTTGGCCGGACGGCTACGGCGAGCCGGTCGACACGGTTTCGGCCGTCCGCGACATTCCGTACGCGAGCGGGGCTGCGTTCGCGATCCGGGCCGATCTCTTCCGCGAGCTCGGCGGCTTCACGGAGGAGCTCTTCCTCTATCAAGAGGATCTCGAGCTGTGCTGGCGCGCGCGGCTTCGAGGCCTCCGGGTCGTCGTCGACCCCGCCGCGAACGTCCTCCACGACTACGTCCTCGAGCGCGCTGACCGCCGGAAGGAGTACTACCTCGAGCGCAACCGCCTGATCTTCGTCATGACGGCGTTCTCCGCGCGGCTGCTGCTCCTGCTCGCCCCGGTCATCCTTGCGGTCGAGCTCGGGATCGCCTTCCTCGCGCTCCGGCAAGGCTGGCTCCGCGAAAAGGCCCGCGGCTGGGCGTGGCTCGCCCGCAACGTCTCGTGGGTCGCCGGGCGCCGGCGGGTCGTCCAGGGCGGCCGGCGCATCCCGGATCGCGAGCTCGCACGCTTCCTCACGCCCGTCCTCGACCCGAAGATGCTGCAGCTGCCCGCGGGCGTTTCGGTCGTGAACGGCGCGATCTCGGCCTGGTGGCGGGGTGCCCGCGTCTTCCTCTGACGTTACGGTCCTCTCGATGAGCGCCGATCCGCGCCTGCGAGAGCTCCGACGTGTCGCGATCGTCCCCGCCCTGAACGAGGCGGAGAACGTCGCGCGCGTGATCGACGAGCTGCGCGCGTTCGACCCCGGGCTCGACATCGTCGTCGTGGACGACGGCTCTCTCGACCGCACGGCTCACGTCGCGGCAGCGAAGGGCGCGCGAGTCCTGCGGCTGCCGTTCAATCTCGGCATCGGCGGAGCGGTGCAGACCGGCTTCCGTTTCGCGTTCGAGAACGACTACGACATCGCGGTGCGCGTCGACGGTGACGGGCAGCACGATCCGGCTCAGCTCGACCGCGTGCTCGCCCCGGTGCTGAGCGGGGAGGCGGACATCGTCGTCGGCTCGCGGTTCGCCGCGCTCGGCGCCAATGGCTACCGCTCGTCGCGCACGCGTCGCATCGGGATCCGGCTGCTCGCGTGGGTCGTCTCGCGCATCGTCGGCCAGCGGGTCACCGACACGACCTCCGGCTTCCAGGCGCTGAACCGCGAGGGTATCGCGCTCTTCGCGCGCGACTATCCGCACGACTACCCCGAGGTCGAGGCGACGGTGATGGTGTTCCGGCACCGGCTTCGCCTCACCGAGGTGCCAGTCGAGATGCGCGAGCGCGGCGGCGGCCGCTCGTCGATCACCGCGCTTCGCTCGATCTACTACATGGTGAAGGTGCTGCTCGCGATCTTCGTCGGCCTCTTTCGCCGCAACGTCGTTCCTCAGGAGGGATCCGAATGACACCGCTCGCCGTTTCGATCGCCGGCGCCATCGCGTCGTTCATGCTCGTGCTCGTCGTGCTCGAGCTGATCCGCAGCCGGCGGCTTCGTGAGCGCTACGCCTTGCTCTGGCTCGTCACGGGGATCGCGCTCACGGTGCTGTCCGCGTGGCGCGAAGGGCTGAACACGATCGCCGGCTGGTTCGGCATCCGCAGCTACCCGCCAGCGGTGCTCTTCGCGGTCGGCCTGCTCTTCATCCTCGCCGTGCTCCTCCACTACTCGACTGTGATCTCGCGGCTCTCCGATCAGAACGTCGTGCTCGCGCAACGGCTCGCCTTGCTCGAGGAGCAGAGCGTCCGTGAGGCCGGCTAGACGGGATCGCTCAGAGCTGCACCGCGTCGCCGAAGAGCAGGTAACCGGAGAGCGCGTACGCGACGACGGCAGCGAAGGCGTCCTCCTCGAGCGCCGCGAGCGCGACCGGCCAGAGCGCGTACCAGGGACGGAGCAGGCTCGAGGTCAGACAGAGGGCCGACGCTGCGAGTGAGAGGCGTGCGCGGCCGCGCCGCCATGCGTCGCGCAACAGGGCCGCGTACACGATGAGGAACACGGCAGCTGCCCCGAGCACCGCGTTGCGATGCGTCAACCCGAGCTGCACGAGCCAGTGCACGCCGCCGAGCGGAGAGGCTTCGTGTGCGCCAACCGTCGCAGCTCGGATCCACGCGGTGCCGAAGAATGCCGTTGCAATCACGGTGACGGCCGCGGACGAGGCGACGAGCCCAATCCACCAACGCGCGCCGACATCGAGGCGGCGCTTTGCGAGCTCGAGGGGGACGAGGATCGGCGGGAACGGTTTGAACGCCGAGGCGACCGGCCAGAGCGCGCCGCCCAAGCCGCTCGTGCCTGCGGCGACGGCCGCAAGCACGAGGGCCATCATCACCGCGTCGCTGTGCCCGCCTCCGGCGAAGTGGAGCGCAAGGAGCGGGCTCCAGCCGAGGAACGCGACAGCGGCTGCGCTGCGTGTGCGTCGCGCCACGAGCACGATCGCGGCGAGCAGCGCGGCGAAGGCGAGGACGCGGTATGCGAGCTCTGCTCGGCGCGCCGACGTGCCCGCCACGACGGCGGGCACCGTACCGACGGCCACCCAAGCAGGCCCGTACGGCGCCGGCTGCGCGCGCCACGACTCCGAGACGTGGTTGAAGGCCGGATCCGCCGGATAGTCGGCCGGGGTTGCCCGGTATGGGTTGGCGTGATGCACCGTCACGACGCGCGCCTCGCCCCAGTAGAGGAAGGCGTCTTTCGAGAGGAGGAGCGGCGCGGCGAGCGGAGCCGCCTGCACGGCAATCGCGACGACGAGCGCGACCCTGAGCTTCAGATGCCCTGCGTGCGCGAGCCAGGCGCCGACGCCGTACAGCACGAACGCGGCGCCGAGGGCGATCGTCCAGGCGCTGCCCCAGTCGCCGCGCGGCACGACCGGCGACACCTCGCTCGGCGTAGCGTGGCGGGCCGCGAGCACCGCGAGCACGACGGCGCCGGCGAGCACCACGCCCGTGGTGACGGCCGCGATCGAGCGGCCCCTGGCCCTCGAGGCGGCCTCGAGTCGTGCGGTGAAGGAGACCACGCTACTGACGGTCGAGTGAGGCGGCCGAGGCCGGCGCCGGCGTGGAATCGAGGGTGTCTCCCCCGTCGACGCTTTCGCTCACGAGGTAGAGCGGACGCTGCTTCGCCTCTTCGAAGATGCGCGCGACGTATTGGCCGATGATGCCGAGCGCGACGAACTGCATGCCGCCGAGCAAGAGCACGACAGCAAGCAATGACGTCCAACCGGCCACGGCCGTGTCGGTGAAGAGCTTCACGTACACCGTCCACGCAAAGACGCCCGCGCAGAAGATCACGAGGACGAAGCCCAACGACGTGACGATGCGGATCGGCGCTGTCGAGAACGATGTGATCGCATCGAGCGCGAACGCGATCATTCGGCGCCGCGAGTAGTTCGTCTTTCCTGCGTACCGAGCTTCGCGCTCGTACTGGACGGCGACCTGGCGGAACCCGACCCAGCTCGTCATTCCCCGCAGGAAGCGGGCCCGCTCGGGCATGAGCGCGAGTGCGTCGACCGCCCTTCGCGAGAGGAGCCGGAAGTCGCCCGCGTCGGCAGGAATGTCCACATGCGTCATCCAGCGCAGCGCTCGGTAGAACGCTGCCGCGGTCCACAGCTTGAAGCGCGTTTCACCTTCCCGGATCGTTCGGACTCCGTACACGACGTCGAAGCCCTCTTGCCACTTCGCGACGAGCGACGGAATGACCTCCGGCGGGTCCTGGAGGTCAGCGTCCATGACGATCACTGCGTCGCCTCGCGCGGTGTCCAGCCCGGCGGTCAACGCCGCCTGATGACCGAAGTTGCGAGATAGGCGGAGCATGCGAACGTGGGAGTCGTTCTTTGCCAGCTCGCGCATGTGGAACCAGGACTCGTCGGTCGACCCGTCGTCGACGAGGACGACCTCGTA
>JBGPLW010000048.1:0-11603 GCA_041486645.1 Gaiellaceae bacterium
CGTCTGTGCGTCGTTGATCAGCTCGTCGACGGTTGCCATGCTCGTGCCCTCCTACGCTGTCTCGATGACCGTGCCGACATTCTCGCCTGCGACGACACGACCGATGTTGCCGTCGGCGAGCTCGAACACGTGAATGGTGAGTTTGTTGTCCATGCAGAGCGAGAGCGCGGTCGTGTCCATCACCTTGAGGCCGCGCTCGATCGCCTCGAGGTGCGACAGCCGGGGCAGGAACCGCGCGTCGGGATCGGTGCGGGGGTCGCCGTCGTAGACGCCCGCGACGCCGTTCTTCGCCATCAGGATCGCGTCGGCCCCGATCTCGAGCGCGCGCAGGGCGGCCGCCGTGTCGGTCGTGAAGAACGGGTTGCCCGTACCCGCGGCAAAGATGACGATGCGGTTCTTCTCGAGATGGCGGATGGCACGGCGCCGGATGTACGGCTCGGCTACCTCGCGTACCTCGAGCGCCGACTGCACCCGGGTGCTCGCGCCCTGCCGCTCGAGGACGTCCTGGAGCGCGAGCGCGTTCAGGAGCGTCGCGAGCATGCCGGCATAGTCGGCGGTCGTCCGCTCCATCCCCTCGGCGGCCGCCGCGAGCCCACGGTAGAAGTTGCCGCCGCCGACGACGATCGCGACGCCGACGCCTCCCGCGTGCACCGCCGCGATCTCCTCGGCGAGCGCGCGGACGACGGGCACGTCGATCCCGTAGTCGCGCGAGCCCATGAGGGCCTCGCCCGAGAGCTTCAGCAGCACGCGCCGGAAGCCGGCCTCATCGGACGCCTTCGCGCGCACTGCCGGCTCTTCGGATCGAATCGTCATTACGCGAGCGCGAAACGCTCGAACTCGAGCACCTCTGCGCCCGACTCCTTGAGCGCCTGCCCGACCGTCTTCGCGGAGTCGTGGATCCACTCCTGGTCGGCGAGCACGTTCGCGCCGAAGAAGCGCTTGTTCAGCATCCCCTCGACGATCTTCTCGCGCGCCTGCTCCGGCTTCGACTGCACCTCGTCGGAATTCGCGTAGATCTGTCGCTCCGATGCGACGGCATCCTCCGGCACGTCGGCGCGGCCGATCCACTGCGGGTTCGAGGCCGCGATGTGCATCGCGACCTTCCGGCCGAGGTCGTCGTCGCCGCCGCGAAGCTGCAGCAGGACGCCGAGCTTGTTCGCGGGCGGATGAGCATACGCGGTCACGATCGCGCCGTCGACCGCTTCGAAGCGCGCGGCACCCGCGACGGCGATGTTCTCGCCGAGCTTCGCCGACAGCGCTGTGCGCTCGCCGTCGAGCGCTGCCACCGCGTCCAATCCGTCGGCATCCACCGTCTCGAGCACCTTCTTCGCGAACGCCTGGAACTCGTCGTTCTTCGAAACCGGCTCGGTCTCGCAACCGACCGCGACCATCGTCCCCTTCTTGTGGTCGTCGGCGAGCCGGTAGCCGACGAGGCCTTCCGTCGTCGCCCGGTCCGCGCGTTTCTGCGCGCTCGCCATGCCCTTCTCGCGCAGGAGCACGACCGCCGCGTCCATGTCGCCGTTCGTCTCCTGGAGCGCGCGCTTGCAGTCCATCATCCCCGCGCCCGTCCGCTCACGCAGCTCCTTGACGAGCGCCGCCGAGATCTCAGTCATTCGCCGGCTCCTCGGTCGCCGCAGCCGGCGCGTCTTCGGTTGCGGCTGGAGCGGCAGCTTCCGCTTCCACCGCAACCGGCTCCTCGGTCACAGGCTCCGCAGCAGTGGCAACCGGCTCCTCCGGCGCTGCCACTGCCTCTGCCTCTGCCTCAGCAGCCGCGGCTGCGGCCGCCGCGCCGTTCTCCTGCTGCTTCGCGAAGTCGCGCGCAGAGACCTTCTGCTTGCCCTCGTTGATCGCCTCGGCGATCACGCGGGTGATGAGCGCGCATGAGCGGATCGCGTCGTCGTTCCCGGGGATGACGTAGTCCGCCTCGTCCGGGTCGGCGTTCGTGTCGACGAGTGCGATCACGGGCAGACCGAGACGGCGCGCCTCGCGCACGGCGAGCTGTTCCTTCTTCAGGTCGATGATGAAGACCGCATCCGGCTGGCGCCGCATGTCGGCAACGCCGCCGAGGTTGGCCTCGAGCTTCTCGAGCTCGCCGGCCATCGAGATCCGCTCCTTCGCGGGGAGCAACTCCATCTGCCCCTCGTCACGGAGACGCCGCATCTCGTGCAGGCGCTCGATCCGGTCGGACATCGTCCGCCAGTTCGTGAGCAGCCCGCCGAGCCAGCGGTGGTTCACGTACGGCATGCCGACGCGCTTCGCTTCGCCCTCGACCGCGTCCTGCGCCTGCTTCTTCGTGCCGACGAAGAGGACGGTGCCGTTGCGCTCGGCGAGGTTGCGGACGTACTGCGCCGCCTCGTCGAGGCGCTCGCTCGTCTGCGTGAGGTCGATGATGTAGATGCCGGACCGCTCGTTGAAGATGAAGCGGCGCATCTTCGGGTTCCAGCGACGCGTCTGGTGGCCGAAGTGGACTCCGGCCTCCAACAGGTCGCGCATGGAGGCGACTGCCATCGAAATAGCTCCTTTTCGCGGTTGGATTGGTGCTGCTCCGGACGGGGCTCGGGGCGCACCGGCTACAGAAGCCGGCACCCGCGCCTCGGCTGATCCGCCGGGTCGTGGGACTGGTCGCCTGAAAGTCTAGCGGCGAACCGTGAACGGCTCGGTGGCGGTGCTCCAGTAGGCGTCGCCGCCCGCATAGGCGACGTAGTAGCGGCCGTTCGGGACGTTCCTGAAGGCCGCGGAGCCGCCCGGGCTCACCCGGGCCGCGCGGAACTCGTTCCAGCCGGCGCCACGGAGGCGGAAGAGGTAGATGGGGCTGCGGGCGAGCGTCCCGGCGGGCTTCAGGGACACTGCGATGGTGCCGCCGCTCCGGCTCACGCGCAGGTTCGGCATCACCCGGAGGAGCCGCTCCGCCGTCGCGCCGTCGTAGGTGACCTCGTAGGTCGTCGTGATCTTCGGGGCGACGGACAGCTGCCAGCGTCCGCCGGACGGCTTGATCGTCGCGATGGTCGATACCCGCATCGAGCCGTACGCCCGCGCCGTGACCTTCACCGTTCCGCCCGCCGGGCCTGCGGCGCCCTTGAGCTCCGTGTGCGAGCCGTAGCGGAGTGGCGCGTGCGCCTCCGCCGTGACGTGTCCTGCGGCCGTGACGACGAGCGTGCCGCGGCGCGGAACTCCATCGGGATAGCCGTCGACGGTGAACTCGTAGGTGCCTGGCTGCGTGGGGAAGCCGAAGTAGCGGCCGGGCTCGATGCGCGCAACACCGACGCGGAACGTCGTCGTGACGGTGATCGGTCGCGTGAGGTGGTTGACGAAGAAGAGCTCCTTGGGCGCGGCGACGGTGACGATGCTCGGCGAGATGTTGGCGTCGAGGACTTCGATGCGTGCGCCGGGGTTCCAGTCGCAGCCGATCGTGTCGTTCGCTCCGGGCAGTGCGGCGAAGATCATCCCGGCGCCGTTCGCCGCGGGCTGCCAGTCCGGAAGCGAGCCGAGCACGGTGGCGGCGGACTGCTGGGTGCGCGTGAGGCGGTGAACGAAACCCGACAGGTCGGTGACGCACAGGTCGGCGCCGCTCGTGAATGCGATCGAGCCGCCGTCCGGCGACCATGAAGGACGCGCGGTGACACCGTCGGGCGGGACGACCGTGTACGTGAGCTGCCTCGCGCCGCTGCCGTCGGTCGCCGCCGTCCACACCTCGCCGCCGGAGTCGAGGAATGCGAGCGATCGTCCGTCGGGCGACCACGAGGGGCCGCTGCCGTTGGTCGTGGCCCCCGGCAGCGTGAGCGGAGCGGGCGTCCCGCCCACGGCCGGCACGGTCTCGAGCGTCGTCGGCGTGGCGAACGCGATCGTCGAGCCGTCGGGCGACCAGGCAGGCAGCGTTGCGTCGACCGGAAGATCCGTCAATTGCACGGACGAGCCGTCCGCGAGACCGACGACGTAGAGCTGCAGCGCCTTGCCATCGGAGCGCGAGACGACGAGCCGGCCGCCGTCGGGCGACCACGCGGGAAACTCTCCCGCGCCGACCGCCACGGCGCCGGTGCCGTCGGCGGCGGCGACGTAGACGGTGTGGTTGCGCACGAACGCGAGCTTCGCGCCGCCGGGGGAGAACGCGGGCTCCGCACCGGGCCCGAGCACCTGCTGCGACCCGGTCGCCGGATCGACCGCGACGAGGGACGGCTCCGGACCGGAACCGCCCGCCCGCGCGAAGACGATCCGCCCGTTTGCACCCGGGAACGAGCCCTGTGCAGCGCCGCAGATCGCAAGCGCGACGACGAGGATCGCGACGTAGCGCATTCCGCCACGGTAGAGGCGGGTTGTAAGCATTCCTTGACCGGCTGCCACCGCCGCCGGAACGCTGCGTACGTCTTCACGCTCGCGCGCGTTCGAGAGCTTCCGCGAGATCCGCGGGCAGCGGTGAGCTGACGTCGACCTCCGCCCCGGTGATCGGGTGCGTGAACGCAAGGCGGGCGGCGTGCAGAAACTGCCGCTCGAGGCCGAGTTCACCCGGGCGCCCGTACACAGGGTCACCGGCGACCGGCAGGTCGATCGCAGCGAGATGCACGCGGATCTGATGCGTGCGACCGGTCTCGAGCGTGACACGGAGCAGCGCATGACGGGGAAGCAGCTCTTCGACCTCGAAGTGCGTGACCGCGTCGCGCGGCATGTCGGTGTCGAGGGAGTGACGCTGTCCGTCATGTCGGTCGCGGCCGATCGGCGCCTCGATCTTGCCGCGGGTCGAGCGCGGGCGACCGACGACGAGCGCGAGATACTCGCGCGTCACCTCGCGCGCCTTCACCATCTCCTGGAGCCGCCGGTGCGCCTCCGGCGATCGCGCAACGACGAGCAGACCCGACGTGTCGCGGTCGAGCCGGTGCACGATTCCGGGCCGTTCCGGCTCGTCGCCGCCCTCGACGTCGTATGCGAGTAAGCCGTGGACGAGCGTGCCGCTCGAGTGGCCGGGCGCCGGATGGACGACGAGCCCGGCCGGCTTGTCGACGATGAGCAGATGCTCGTCCTCGTAGGGGATCTCGAGATCCATCGCCTGCGGCTCGAGCGTCGACGTCGGCGCTGCGGGCGGCTCGAACTCGAGCTCCTCCCCACCCTCGAGCTTGTAGCTCTTCAGCCGTGCGCGGCCGTCGACGAGCACGCCGCTGACGCCGAGCAGCCGCTCGGCGACAGCGCGCGAGCCGATCTCCGGGAGTGCCGCGAGAAAGCGGTCGAGACGCTCGCCCGCCGCGGTGTCAGGGACGCGCAGCCGCGTCACGTACGGGCCGCGTCCGGCGCGGCTCGCGCTCGGCGTGCATGAGTGCGCCGAGCAGCACGAGAACGCCGATCACGATGAAGCTGTCGGCGAGGTTGAAAGCGGGCCACCAGCGAAAGTCGAGGAAATCGGTGACGTAGCCGAGGCGCACGCGGTCGAGCAGATTCGACATGCTGCCGCCGATCACGAGGCCGAGCGCCACGGGCAGGATCGGATGGCGCGCGCCCGAGCGTGCGAAGAAGACGAGCATCCATGTCACTGCGATCCCGGTTGCGAGGATCACGACAGCGGTCGCACTCGCGAAGAGCCCGAACGCGATGCCGGAGTTCTGCACGTGGTGGATCCAGAACGGCCCGACGACGTGCACGCCGTCGTCGAGTGCGAGCCGGCTCGTGACGATGAACTTCGTCAGCTGGTCCGCCGCGATCGCCGCGAACGCGATCGCCGCGAGCGCAACCCACTGCGCGGCGCCGGCCGCCAGCGACCGCTGCGCGAACGAGACCGGCGAGAGCCCGTCGGTCGATGAGCCGACGCGAACGTCCGAGCGACGGACGGGCTCGCTCACCCTCGCTCTACCTTTCGCGCGTCGTCGATGCAGAGTGACGCCCACGGGTGCGCCTCGAGCCGTTCCGGCGCAATCTCCTTGCCGCACGCGGTGCACTTGCCGTACGTGCCGTCGGCGATGCGCTTCAGCGCCGCCTCGATCTCGGACAGCACCTGGCCGGAGTTCTCGCCGAGCGTGTAGTCGATCTCGCGGTTCAGCGTTGCCGTCGCGGTCTCGCCGAGATGGTTGTCGTTCGTCGGCGCGGTCTCCTCGACTTCGTCGTCCAGCGAGCCGGGATGGTCTTCGCGCAGATGCGCGATTGCGCTCTGCACGCGCTCGCGCTCCGTCTGAAGCTGCTCGCGAAAGTGCTCGACGTCGATAGTCATGCGCGCCTGTCCTTTCTTCCTCGATCGACCGTGGACGCAGAACTGAGGCGGCGCTCGATGAGACCCGGCCCGAGCCCCGTCAGCTCCACGATCTTGTCCCGCCCACTATGGCCCGAAACGATCGTGAGCGACTCGCGCGGAAGGGAGAGCGCGTCGGCCAGCAGGCGCAGGACGGCGTCGTTCGCGCGCCCATGCTCAGGGGCAGCGGTGACGCGCACCTTCCAGCCGTCGCCGTAGCGGCCGACGATCGCCGCGCGGCCGGAGCCCGGGCTGACACGTAGGCGAACACGAGTGGACGCGGTCATGCGTCCAAGTCTACGTTCAGTTACGCGGCTTCGCGTTCACCCGGCCAGGTGTTCTGGCCGTCGTCTTCGCCCTGCGGCACCTCGTCGGGCGCGACATCTTCCAGCGTCTCGAGCGCCATCCGCAACGCCGTGCGAAGCCGGCGCGACTCAGCGACGAGCCGTTCGTTCTCGGTGATCGCGTCGCGCTGGACCTTCCGCGCTTCGGCGTGCGCCTCGCCGAGGATCAGATCCGCCTCGCGGCGTGCCTGCTCCTTCATCTCGGCGGCTGCGCGTTCTGCAGACACGAGCGTCGTCCGCAGGAGCGCTTCGAGCTCGCGGAAGCGAACGAGATCCGCCTCGAGCGCCTCGACCTTGTCAGCGAGGTCGGCGCGTTCGCGCCACACGTCCTCGAAGCTCTCTGCGATCTCGACGAGCAGGCGGTCGGTCGCCCCTCGGTTGTACCCCATGAAGCCGGTACTCGGATGCAGATGTCTGATTTCAACTGGAGTGAGAGCCATCGCTCCTCCCCTCTCTAGTGGAACCTGCCGAGGACGCTGATCAAGACCTTCGCCAAGATGCCGAGGGCGACCACGGCGATGATCGGCGAGAGGTCGACAGGGCCCATCGACGGCAGGATCCGGCGGAAGAGCCGCAGGTACGGCTCCGAGACGTCGTGCAGAAAGCGCTGAAGCCGGTTCAGCCAGGGTGAGTACGGCAGCCGAACCCAGCTCGACAGGATGTAGACGAAAATCACGAGCGTGTAGACGGTCGCGAAGACCCAGATGAAGTTCTGGGCGGACGAGATCGCGTCTGCGAGCAGGGTGAGGGTGGCCGTAGCGCCCATCGAACCGCGGTTCGCCGCGGCGGCGCGATTTCCTATGCCTGGTTGAAGAAGCCGCCGCGCTCGAGCAGGCGGGCGCGTTCCTCGGCCGATACCTCGACGTTTCGCGGCGTCAGGAGGAAGACCTTGTCGGCGACGCGCTGCATGCCGCCGTCGAGCGCGTAGGTCAGACCGCTGCCGAAGTCGATCAGGCGCTTCGAGAGCTCCTGGTCGGAGCCCTGGAGGTTGAGGATCACCGGCACGCCTTCCTTGAAGCGGTCGGCGATCTGCTGCGCGTCGTTGAAACTGCGCGGCAGGACGAGGTGCACCTTCACGGCTGCCCCGGCCGTCGGGAGGCTCTCGACGCCGCGGAGCCGCCGCGGCTCCGACTGCCGGGAGTGCTGCGTCGGCCGGAGGACGCTCGTCCGCTGGCTCGACGGCTCCTCGGGGTCGGTCCAGTCGTCGAAGTCCTCGCGGCGGGTGCGGCGCGGCGCGAGCCGCCGGACGTTCGGCCGCTCGGCGTAGGCCCGCTGCAGCTCCTCGTCCGTGAGGTAGCCGTCTTCGTCCCACTCCTCCTCCTCGGCGATGCCGAAGTAGACGAGGGTCTTGTTCCAGACGTCAGCGAAGCTCATGGTTGCGCGGAATGGTACTGCGGTCGGCGGCCGGTTCCTGCATCGAGTCCCCCCTATCTTCGGTCGCCCAAGATGGTCGACCCGACCCGCACGTAGGTCGCGCCCTCCTCGGCGGCGACGCGGTAGTCCTGGCTCGTCCCCATCGAGAGCTCGCGGAGGCCGTGCGCCTCGGCGAGCTCCCGCAGCCGTGTGAAGTACGGACGCGAGGTCTCCGGGTCGTCGCTCAACGGCGGCATCGTCATCAGCCCGCGGACGTTCGGGCAAAGCTCGAGGAACGCCGCGAGGTCGTCGGGGGCGACGCCCGACTTCGTCGCCTCGCCGCTCAGATTCACCTCGACGAGCGCCGGGATCGTCAGCTTGCGGGCGGCCGACTCCGAGTCGAGCGAATGGCAGAGCGTGCACGTCTCGTTCACCGTCCGCGCCTTGCGGCTCTGGAGGTGGCCGATGAAGTGCCACACGAACGCAGTGCCGTAGATCTCGTGCTTCGCCGTGAGGTCCTGCGCGCGGTTCTCGCCGATCACCTCGACACCGGCCTCGGCGACCAGTGCGAGCTCTGCAACGGTGACGTACTTCGTCGCGACGACGACGGTCACCGCCGGGCCGACCTCTTCGCGCACGCGCCCGTAGCGCTCGCGGATCTCCTCAGTCGACGTAGGCGATAACACCCTGGCGTCCCGTCTTGCCGTGATCGCGCCGATGCGAGAAGAACGCCGCCGGCTCACAAGAAGTGCAGATGTCGAGCCGCTCGACCTCGTCGACGCCGGCGGCGCGGAGCGCGCGCTCGGCGGACGTCCAGAGGTCGAGCTTCCCGTCGCGCACGACGTCCTCGCCGAACGCCTCGCGGAACGGTGTCGCAACCTCGTCACCGACCTCGTAGCAGCACGGGCCGATGCTCGGTCCGATCACCGCGGTGAGCTTTCTCGCGCCGAGCGCGCGAACGCCCGCCGCGACGATGCCGGCGAGGAGGCCGCGCCACCCGGCGTGCAGGATCTCGACACCTGGGCGCTGTCCCTCTTGCCGCGCGATCGCGATCGGCATGCAGTCGGCTGTGAGAAGCAGCATCGCGCGGCCCGGCTCGTCGGTCCACAAGCCGTCGCAGTGCGCATACACGGTTCCCGGGGTGACGATGCCGCGCGGTTGCGCTCGCGTCACGGTCGCGCCGTGCCGCTGCCACGCCATCGTCGCGCCGTCGGGGTCGGCGCCGACCGCATCGCACAAGCGCGTGCGGTTCTCGACGACGCGCGCGGGGTCGTCCTCCGTGAGGATGCCGAGGTTGAGCGAGGCGAAGTCGCCTTCGCTCACGCCGCCGATGCGCGTCGAGAACGCGACGCGGTACGGACCGGGCGCAGCCCACTCGATCAGAGAGAGATCGGCCACCCCGCCACCTTCTCACGCGATCCGTACTCGAGGGCGACGCCCTCGACCGCGAAGTGCGGCGCTTCGAGACGCGCATGCTCCGTATGCCAGCAGTACACCTCGCCGCCGTCGGGGTCGTGGTAGGTCACGCCGACGAAGTCTTCCCGTCGTGCCTCCACCGTGTACGGACCGACACTGACGCTGCCGGGCGCGGCGGCTCCACGCGCAAAACGACGGCCGCTTCCGGCATGGATCGCCAGCTCCGGCAGGCCGCGCACCTTGGCGACGAGCCCCTCGGCCCAGCGGCCGCCCGCAAGGCTCGCGTGGAACCAGCCCCACCGGTCGGCATGTCGGCGACCGAACAGATGCGCCTGCTCGCCTGCGTCGTTTCGCAACTCGTGCGTGACGCCGTCGACGGTCACCGTTCCGTCGATCGCGAGCGCCGGCTTGACGACCAAGACCTGGGTCGACGCGAGCCGGCGAAGCGGCCTCGGCGTGTAGGCGAACACCTTCTCGCGCGCGCCGAAGCGGAGATCCCACGCCGCTCCGTCGACCGATCCGCTTGCGCTCGTGTCGCCGAGCCGTGATTCGCCGATCGCGATCGGCCAGCCTGCACGGTCGACGTGCAGCGCCTCGAGCGGGAGCGTCGACTTCCGCGCGCGCGGCGTGCCGGTGAAGTCGGCAAACCAGATTTCCGCGACGCCGTCTGCCTCCGGGTCGGTCGGCACGCGCAGCGTGTACCGGAGCCAGAACTTGCCGGCGACCGTCAGGTACCAGACCTCGTAGTGACCGGGCGCGCCGTTCCAGCGCAGCGCGTTGGCGGTCATCGTCCAGCCTCTCGTGCGCGAGCGAGGAGCGCGTCGCGTGTGTTCAGCGACGGATCCTCGACGACGTCGTGCAGGAGGTCGCGCAACAGGCGTCCGAGGTCGGGTCCGGGACGGAGGCCCAGCTCGATCAGGTCGCTGCCGTCGATCGCGAGATCCGAGAGCCGGTGCGGCTGCCGCCGCTCGGCTTCGAGCAGCTTGCGGAAGCGCGCAGGCTCCTCGAGATCCTCGACCGGCCCCGAGCCGTCGGGGCCGGGCTTGCCGCGGTAGTCGGCGTCCTTGTGGTCGACGAGCTGCAGGGCGAGCTCGTCTCCGTGCTTGGCGAGAAAGCGGCGGGCGCGGACTGCGTCGCCCTTTCCGATCTGGAACATGTGGTAGCGAACGATCCGAACGACCCGGTCGCGCAGCGCATTCGGATACCGCAGCCGCAGGAGCGCCTCTCGTGCGAGCTCGCAACCCACCTGCTCGTGGCTCTTGTCCGAGAAGCCCCGCTTCGCGTAGTAGTGCAGCCGCGCGTCCGACCCCCGCCAGGCGACGTGCGGCTTGCCGAGATCGTGGAACACGGCGGCGAGGCGCACCGGCAAGGCGTACCCCGCATCGGCCGCGGCCTGGACGACCGCAAACGTGTGCTCGTCGACGGCGAGCGAGTGATAGCGACTCTCCTGGTCGAAGCCGATCGCCCGTTCGAATTCCGGCAGCAGCTCGACGAGCACGCTGGTGTCTCGGGCGAGGCGCAGCGCCTTCCCGGGATGCCGGCCGAGCAGCAGCTTCGAGAACTCGCCCAGCCCGTCGGCGGCGAGCCCGCCGCCGATGCGCTCACCGGAGACGAGCCTCACTGCCGCGGCTTCGTCGTGCATCTGCCGCAGGGTCGAGTCGTCGGGGTCGAAGTCGAGCTGCGACACGAACCGCAGCGCGCGCACGAGCCGCAGCGGATCCTCCGCGAAGCTCATCGGCGACACCGTGCGCAGCACGCGCTGCTCGAGATCCCGCCGTCCGTTCAGGGGATCGACGAGCTTGCCTGTCGCGAGGTGCCGCGCCATCGCGTTCACGGTGAAGTCGCGCCGGCGCATGTCGTCTTCGACCGACAGCGACGCGTCGGCGACGATCTCGAAGTCGTGCCGACCCGGCCCGGTGCTCACCTCCTTGCGCGGCGGTGCGAACTCGATCCCCGCAGGTGCAAGCTTTCGCACGTCCTTGTCGTGCGGGTGCAGGCGCACGCCGACGAGCCGGCCCGCGACGATCAGGTCCTCGACGCGGCCGTGCGGCTCGAGTGCCCGCTTCAGCCCGTCGGTGTCGACGCCCGGGACGAGGAAGTCCGCATCCTTCGACTCGAGGCCGAGCAGCTCGTCGCGGACCGCTCCGCCGACGAGGTACGCGTCGAGACCTAACGACCGGACGTAGTTCTCGAGCGCGTCACGCGAGGGCGATCGCCTCGATCTCGACGAGCGCTCCCGACGGGAGCTTCGCCACCTCGACCGTCGAGCGGGCAGGCGGCGTCTC
>JBGPLW010000049.1:0-11570 GCA_041486645.1 Gaiellaceae bacterium
GCCGTCGGAGTCGTCGTCGGGCGCGGCCCGGAAGCGGAGGACCGAGTAGAGCAGGACGGCGACGACGATCGCGAAGATCATGATGCAGATCGCGACCGTGAACCAGAAGAGGACGTCGATCCGGCCGCGCTCGTTCGACGCCTCCGGCGGCAGCCATGGCAAGAAGATCGCCACCGCCGTGGCGATTGCGCCGGCGATTGTGCCGATCCCAAGCAAGGCGAGGATGGGGCCCCTGCGCATCCCGCGCTGAGCCTAGACGAAAGCTGCCCGAGAAGCAGCGGCTACCCGCAACCGGAGACGGGAGTTCTCCGTTGTGGTTGAGCACCCCGCTGATGGGGCGAAAACGAACAGGGAGACGACATGGGTTTTGGAGTTGGAATCTTTCTCGCGGCCGTCGGCGCCATCCTCGCCTTTGCAGTGAGCAAGGACGTCTCGGGCGTGAACATCCACGCGGTCGGCTGGATCCTGCTGATCGTCGGCATCATCGGCGTCGTCCTCTCGATGATCTTCTGGTCGTCGTGGGCGGGCCCCGGCTACTTGACGAGCCGCCGCCGGACGACCACCGTCGAAGACGGCCCTGCTGGGCCTCCCGGCGTCTAGGCCGGCCGCGCAACACGTTTGTGCATCGAGGGGCGGCCTCAGGCCGCCCCTTCGTTTTCAGACGACCGGCAGCTCGACGGTAGTGGGCCGTGGAGGAATCGAACCTCCAACCTTGGGATTAAGAGTCCCCTGCTCTGCCAATTGAGCTAACGGCCCGCAGGCGGGCGCATTGTAGCCTCGGTCGCGTGAAGGTTCTCTCGGTGGTCGGCAACCGGCCGCAGTTCATCAAGTCGGGCCCGGTGTCGGTCGCGCTGCGGGCGACGGGGCTCGACGAGGTCGTCCTGCACACGGGGCAGCACTGGGACGCGGAGATGTCGGCCGTGTTCTTCGAGGAGCTGGGCCTGCCCGAGCCGGCGTACCGGCTCGACCTGCGGACGGCCGACACGGCGGCGATGGAGCCTGCGATCCGCGCCGTCGTAGAGGCCGAGCGGCCGGACTGGGTGCTCGTCTACGGCGACACGAACTCGACGCTCGCCGGCGCGGAGGCGGCGGGCGAGGTCGCGGTCGCGCACGTGGAGGCCGGGCTTCGGAGCGGCGACCTCTCGATGCCCGAGGAGCGGAACCGGATCGCGGTCGACGGTATGGCCGAGTTGCTCCTGCCCCCTGACGAGCGCTCCGCCGCGATCCTGCGCGGCGAGGGTGTCGGCGGCCGGATCGAGATCGTCGGCGACGTGATGGCGGATGTGTGCTTCCGGTTCGCGCCTATCGCGCGTGAGCGCTCGCGGATTCTCGAGCGGCTCGTGCTCGAGCCCGGGACGTACGTGGTGGCGACGATCCACCGGGAGGCGAACGTCCGGCCGGAGCGGCTCGCCCGCATCGTCGACGGCCTCGGCCGCGTCTCCGAGCCGGTCGTCCTCCCGGCGCATCCGCGCACGCGGTCGTTGCTCGGCGACGTGCCGCCGAACGTCCGGCTCGTCGAGCCGCTCGGCTATCTCGACATGGCGTCGCTCGCTTCACAGGCGCGCGTGATCGTGACGGACTCCGGCGGCCTCCAGAAAGAGGCCTACTGGTACGGCGTCCCATGCGTGACCGCCCGGCCGTCGACCGAGTGGGTCGACACCGTCGAACTGGGGGCGAACGTGCTCGTCGACGACGACCCGGAGCAGCTCGCCCAGGCCGTCGAGGATGCGGTGCTGCCGGCCCGCCTGCCGAGGCTCTATGGGGACGGCCACGCGTCGGAGCGCGTTGCGAAGGCCCTAGGCGGCTAACTTTCCCCCCTCATGACTCCCAAGAAGACAGTCATGGCGTATGACGTCGCAATCGTCGGGGCCGGCTATGTCGGCCTGCCCCTCTCGACCACCTTCGCGGAGGCCGGCTGCCGCGTTCTCCTCGTCGACGTCGTTCCGGGCGTCGTCGAGGCCCTGAACCGCGGTGAGAGCCACATCGAGGACGTCGAGAGCACGCGGCTCGCGCCGCTCGTCGAGCAGGGCCTGATCACCGCGACGACGGCGTACGCCGACATGAAGAAGGCGGACGCGATCCTGATCGCGCTGCCGACGCCGCTCTCTCGCCAGCGCGAGCCCGACCTCTCGATCGTCGAGGCTGCCGCGCGGGGCATCGCGTCGGTGCTCCGCGAAGGGCAGATCGTCGTGCTCGAGTCGACGACGTGGCCCGGAACGACGCGCGAGATCCTGAAGCCGATCCTCGAGGAGGGTTCCGGCCTGAAGCTCGGCAAGGGCTTCTTCCTCGCCATGTCGCCCGAGCGCGTCGATCCCGGGCGCGAGGACTGGACGACGAAGACGACCCCGAAGGTGCTCGGCGGGCTCACGCCCGAGTGCACGAAGCGCGCGGCCGAGGTGTACCGCCGCGCGATCGACACCGTCGTCGAGGTCTCGACTCCCGAGGCCGCCGAGCTGACGAAGCTGCTCGAGAACATCTTCCGGTCGGTGAACATCGCGCTCGTCAACGAGCTCGCGCAGCTCTGCGACCGCATGTCGATCGACGTGTGGGAGGTCGTGAACGCGGCAGCGACGAAGCCGTTCGGCTTCATGCCCTTCAGCCCGGGCCCCGGGCTCGGCGGGCATTGCATCCCGATCGACCCGTTCTACCTCACGTGGAAGGCGCGCGAGTTCGGCTTCTACACCGAGTTCATCGAGCTCGCGGGCAAGGTGAACGAGGAGATGCCGTACTTCTGCCGCTCGCTCGTCTCGCAGGCGCTGAACCACGCGAAGCAACGGGCGATGAAGGGCGCGAAGATCCTCGTGCTCGGCGTCGCCTACAAGCCCGACATCGCCGACATGCGGGAGTCGCCGGCGCTGAAGCTCATCTCGCTGCTCTCGAACGCGGGCGCCGACGTCGCCTACCACGATCCGTACGTGCCGTCGTTCGTCGAGCACGGCCTGCAGATGTCGTCGGTTCCATACGCGCCTGAGGCGTACGACTGCGTCGTGATCGCGACCGACCACCGCGCGATCGACTACGCGCAGCTCGTCGACGACGCCAGCCTTGTCGTCGACCTGCGGAACGCGACCGGCGCGAAGGGCACCGCGTCGAACAAGGTCTTCAAGCTTTGATCGGGGTCGCCGGCCTCGGCTACTGGGGCCCGAACCTCGCTCGCAACTTCGCCGAGCTCGGCACGCTCAGCCGGCTCTGCGATCTCGACCCGGCGTTGCGCGAGACGTTCGCAGCGCGCTATCCCGGTGCGACGGTCACGGGCTCGTTCGACGAGCTCCTCGCATCCGACGTTCAGGGCGTCGTGATCGCGACGCCGGTCCCGACGCACTACGCGCTCGCGAAGCAAGCACTCGAGGCGGGCAAGCACGTGCTTGTCGAGAAGCCGCCGGCCATGCGCGCCTCCGAGATCGACGAGCTCGTTGCGATCGCCGCCGAACGCAATCTCGTGCTCATGCCCGGCCACCTCCTGCTCTACCACCCGGCGGTGCGGAAGCTGAAGGAGCTGATGGACGCCGGCGAGCTCGGGGAGGTGATGTGCGTGTACGGCAACCGGCAGAACCTCGGCATCGTGCGGACGAACGAGAACGCGTTGTGGTCGCTCGGCGTCCACGACCTCTCCGTGATCCTCTACCTGCTCGACGAAGAGCCGGCCGAAGCGGTCGCATACGGCCGCGACTTCCTCACCGAGGGAGTGGAGGACGTGGTGTTCTGCTTCTTGCGCTTCCCGAGTGGCAAGATCGCGCACATGCACCTCTCGTGGCTCGACCCGCACAAGATGCGCAAGATGACCGTCGTCGGGCGCGAGAAGATGGTCGTCTTCGACGACATGGAGCTCGAGCGCAAGGTGACCGTGTACGAGAAGGGGCCGTGGAAGCGTGCCGAGACGTACGGCGAGTGGCAGACGCGCTCGGGCGACATCTACATTCCGAAGATTCCGACGGACGAGCCGCTGAAGCTCGAGTGCCAGGAGTTCCTGCGCCTGATCGCGGGCGAGGGCGACCGGCGCAAGGTCGCCGAGGACGGCGCGCGCGTCGTTCGCGCGCTCGACCGGCTGACAGCGTCCTTGCATGGCTGAGGTCCATCCGACTGCGACCGTCCACCCGGGCACCGTGCTCGGCGAGGGCGTGCGCGTGCTCGAGAACGCGGTCGTCGGCAAGCAGCCGGTGCTCGGGCCGAAGTCGACGGCGAGGCGCGACCCGCTGCCACCGACGGAGATCGGCGACGGCACGATCGTGTCGACGGGCGCGATCGTCTTCGCCGGCTCGACGATCGGCGCGGGCTGCATCCTCGGCGACCAGTCGTGCGTGCGCGAGCGCGTCACGATCGCAGACGACGTCGTCGTCGGTCGCGGGTCGCTCATCGAGAACGACACGACGATCGGCAGCGGCACGCGCATCCAGGCGGATGCGTATGTCACCGCGTACTCGACGCTCGAGGAGGATGTCTTCATCGCGCCGTGCGTCGTGACGACGAACGACAATTTCATGGGTCGCACCGAGGAGCGGCAGGCGCTGATGAAGGGCCCGACGATCCGCCGCGGCGCACGCGTCGGCGGCGGCGCAATCCTCTGCCCCGGCGTCGAGATCGGCGAGGAGGCATTCGTCGGCGCGGGCGCGGTCGTCACGAAGGACGTGCCCGCACGCAAGGTCGTCGTTGGCAGCCCGGCTCGGATCTTGCGCGACGTCCCGCAGGGAGAACTGCTCGATAGTCGAGAGACTGGGGTCTGACCCCAAGGGGTCAGACCCCTGCCGTTGCTCAGCGAATCGTCTTATCGAGGCTTAGCGTGTACGGCCCGAACCCCGGCGACGCGATCTTCACCTCGACGTAGTACCAGCCGCGCCCGCGCGCGGTGAACCGCACCTGCTGCGTTGCACCCGGCGCCGCAGACTGCGCGGCGCGCAGGTCTTTCGAGCGCGGTTCGTCCACCTTCCGCGTCCCCGGCTTCCAGAGCGCGAGCCTGACCTGTGCGCCGGGCCACGCGCCGTTGACCTTCGCGCTCAGCTTCTCGTTCGGCGCGAGCGCGATGCGATAGACGTCGACGGGATCCTCGTAGTAGTCGACCGACGCCGTGAGCTTCACGTGCTTGCCCCAGATCGTGTGGGCCTGCGTTCCCGCGTCGTCGTTCGTCTCGTACCGGTCGGGCGCCGGTAGCGGGCCGGAGAGCGCGGCGATCGCCTTGGCGATGTCGAGGTGACCCCAGCCGCTGAGCGGATCCCGCAGCAGGGCGCAGCGCGCGCAGCCCGTCGCGGCGCTGACGTCGTCGGCGCTGTGCTCGAGGATCGTCGTCACCTGGCTCGCAGCGAGCGTCGGGTCGACCGCGAAGAGGACCGCCGCTGCGGCGGAGACCTGCGGCGCGGCGAACGACGTCCCCTCCGGGTCGCGGTAGTCGTCGGTGCCGCAGTCGGAGTAGCCCTGGTCCGGGCACAACGGCCGCTGCGCCGTGAGCGCGAGCGGGAAGGTCGAGAAGATCCCCGACCCGGGCGCGGCGATGTCGTTGAAGACGAGGTCGCGGTTCGAGTAGTCCGGCACGTTGCCCAGCCGCGTGAGGGCGCTGACGCCGATCACGTGCGGCAGCGCGGCCGGGTAGCTCGCGAACGGCCACGGCTGCGAGAACGCCTCGTCGCCGTTGCCGACGGCTGCGACGAGCAGCGCGCCTTTCGCGGACGCGTACGCGACCGCCGCCGCCTCGAGCGACGAGTACGTATCGCGCTCCGGATGCACCGGGTCGCGCACGCCGCCGAGACTCAGGTTGATGACACGCGCGCCGTTGTCGGCAGCCCAGCGAATCGCGGCTGCCTCTGCAGCCAGCGGGATCGTCCCGTCGGTCTTCACGACCTTCGCGATGAGCAGCTGCGACGTGTACGCGATGCCGACGATGCCCTGCGTGTCGAGGTTCGCCGCGATCTCCCCGGCGATGAACGTGCCGTGCCCCTCGGTGTCGACGCACGGATCGCCGCCGACGAAGCTGCGCGCGTCGAGCAGCCGGCCCTGGAAGTCCGGGAGCGAGCAGTCGATGCCCGAGTCGACGATCGCGACCTTGACGGGCTGAAGGACAGTCGGTGGCTCTGCCCACATGTCGAATGCGTGGTCGTCCTGGAGGAACCACTGCTTGACGGCGAGCGGGTCGTTCGGGGTGAACGCCGCCGCGGGCGCGGCCGCCGCGAGCGCGGCGACGGCGAGCGCGAGCAGCGCCCACCGCATCAGCGCACCACGACTTGCGGCGACGTCGTCCCCGGCGCGAAACCGGCTGCCGGAAGCACGGAAACGCGGTAGGTGGCGCCGGCCGTGAGCTGCACGGGAAGCGAGAACGTGCCGTCGGCGGCGATCGTCGCGACGGCGACCGTTGTCCAGGTCGTGAGATCCGGGTTTTGCTGCTGCACTTCGACCGGAGTGTCGGGCAGTAGCGGTAACACGCTGCCCGTGACCAGCGTCGAGGTGAAAGACGTGAGCGTCACGGCGGGCGCGACGCGGATCCGCACTGCGCCCGCGGCGGCGGTCGTCGTCGCGAGGCGGTAGTCGGTGTTGAGCGATGGTGTCTGCGTCAGGCGCACATTGCCGCTCGCGACGGGCGCGACGGATTGCCACTCGCTGCCGGCGGGCTTCTGCTCGAGCGTCACGCCGGTCACGCCGCGAATCGTGCTGCCGAGCGTCACCGGAGAGCCGTAGACCACCGGCGCATTCGGCGCCGGCGGTGCGAGCGACAGCACCGCAACCGTGAACCAGGTCGAGCGCAGGCCGATTGCCGTGCGGAGCTTGGTCGCAGCCACGCTGACCGGCGTGAACGGGGTGAGGAAGCTGAGCTGAGCGACGCGCCCGCTGCTGTCGGGCGTCGTCGTCGCGTCGGTGATCGCGCCGGTCACCTTCAGCGCCTTCGCGATCGTCGCTGCGGTCACGGGCACCGGTCCCCAGTTGTGGTACGGCGAGATGTCGTCATACGGGTCGGGCACGGACACGAGGTACGGGAACGCCGTCCCGGTCCAGGCCTGGCTCGACTCCGTCTTGCCGCCCGACGTCGACGAGAAGAACGTCGTCGCGACCGTGCCGTCGTAGAAGAGCACCTGCCGCTTCGTCGCGTCGACCGCCGCGTTCGTTGCCGGCGACTCGCTCGCGAGACCGAGATACATCTGGCTGCGCGTGTTGGAGTAGACGTCGAACGGCGCGCCGATCTGCCGCGTCGCAAGCGCATACGAGCGAGCGGCGACCGCCTGGGACTTCAGCGCCTCGGGCGCCCACGTGGACGGCATCTCCGACGGCACGACGCCATAGAGGTACTGCTCGAGGCCGAGGACGTTGAGCGCGCGCAAGCGGCCGTCGACGACGTCGACGTCGATGCGGCCGCGGTACGGGCGGGTGAGCGTGAGCGGGCCGCCCTTGCCGGGCAGCACGCGGAGCGGTGCCGTGAGCGTTGTGCCCGCGATCGTCAGCGACGGCGTGAGCTTCAGCGTGCCGGCGGCGACCGTGACACTCCGGCCGGCGCCGTCGAGAACGGTGAAGGGCACGTCGGAGGCGAGCGTCAGCACCTTCTTCTTGTCGGCGAGCAGGACGCGGATCGTCGTCGCCGGCGCCGGCCCGAGCGTCGTGCCCGGGTAGTAGTGGGCGAGGATGTCCTGGAAGGTCAGGCCATGCTGCGCGTAGCCGTACGCGCCGTACTGGCTCATGCCGACTCCGTGGCCCCAGCCGTGGCCGGTGAAGAGGAAGAGCGCTCCCGACCCGGCCGGCGCCGCGAAGCAGGTGCCGGTGCAGACGGTCGCCCTCGGCGCGGCCGCGGCGGAGCCGGCCGTGACGGCGGCTGCGAGAACGACGAATAGGAGTGAACGGCGCAGCATCTCTACAAGCCGGGTCCCGGCTCCGCGACCCCGCGAACCGGATTTCCAAGCTAGCAGGACTTTTCGCGGCCGGAGGCCGGTCTCCCGCCTCGGATCGCCTAGACGCCGGTGGCGTTCGCGAGCCGGTCGGCGTACTGCCGCTCGTAGTACTCGCGGTATTCGCCTGACTTGATCTGCTCCCACCACGCGCGGTGGTCGCGGTACCAGGACACGGTCTCGCGCAGGCCTTCCTCGAACGGCGTTTGCGGCGCCCAGCCGAGGCCCTCGAGCTTCGTCGTGTCGAGCGAGTAGCGGCGGTCGTGGCCGGGGCGGTCGTCGACGCGGCGGAGCAGGGCGCGGTCGGCGCCGGTCAACTCGATGATCCGTTCCGCGACCGTGATGTTCTCGACCTCGTCACCGCCGCCGACGTTGTAGACCTCCCCCGGTGCGCCCTCGTGCAGCACGAGCTCGATGCCGGCGCAGTGATCCTCGACGAAGAGCCAGTCGCGCACCTGCTTGCCGTCGCCGTAGAGCGGCAGCTCCAGCCCGTCGAGCGCGTTCGTGACGAAGAGCGGGACGAACTTCTCCGGGTACTGGTTCGGGCCGTACGTGTTCGAGCCGCGCGTGATCGACGCGTTGACGCCGAACGTTCGCGCGTACGCCGGGATGAGCAGGTCGCCGGCCGCCTTCGCCGCGCTGTACGGGCTCGATGGGTGCAGCCGGTCGGTCTCCTTCGACGAGCCGCCCGCTTCGAGGTCGCCGTACACCTCGTCGGTCGACACCTGCACGAGCCGGATGCCCGCGTCACGGATGTGCTCGAGCAGCACCTGGGTGCCGCGGAACTCCGTGCGCCCGAAGTCTTCGGCCGCGAGGATCGAGCGGTCGACGTGCGTCTCCGCGGCGAAGTTGACGATCGCCGCGCAGCCGCGCGCCGCGCGCGCAACATCCTGCGGCACGGCGATGTCGCCCTCGTGGAACTCGACGTCGTCCGGCAGGTTTGCGCGGTTGCCGCTGTAGGTGAGCTTGTCGAGGACGACGACGTCCTCGCCGGCACCCCGAAGTCGCTTCACGAAGTGCGAGCCGATGAAGCCCGCGCCGCCGGAGAGGAGAATGCGCATCGCCTCAGGTTAGTGGGAAGGCGCCGGAAGCAACCGGGCCAAACGGCTGGGCATCCACCAGTTCCAGCCTCCAAGCAGCCGCATCGCGGCGGGCACGATGAGGAGCCGGACGATCGTCGCGTCGAGGAGGATGGCGACGCCGAGCCCGGTTCCGAGCTCCTTCAGGGACGGCGCGCCCGCGACGACGAAGGCGAAGAAGACCGCGACCATGACGAGCGCGGCGCTCGTGATGATGCGGGCCGAGAGCGTCAGCCCCTCGGCGACCGCGCGCTCGTTGTCGCCGTGCTCGAGCCAGCGTTCGCGGATCCGCGTCAGCAGGAAGACCTCGTAGTCCATCGAGAGCCCGAAGGTCACGGCGAGGACGAGCGCAGGGACGATCGTCTCGACGTAGCCGGGGGAGTTGTAGCCCGTCCAGTCGAGCCAGCCCCATTGGAAGACAGCGACGAGGACGCCGTACGCCGCGCCGACACTCAGGAGGTTCATCAGCACCGCCTTCAGCGGCAGCAGGACGCTCCGGAGCAGCACGAAGAGCACGACGTAGCACGCCGCGAGGATCACGAGCAGCATCTTCCAGAGGCCGCCGAAGATCGCGTGCGCCACGTCCATGTCGAACACGGTGCTGCCGCCGAGCGTGGCGTCCGGGCCCGCGACCGCTTCGATGCGGTGCACAACGCGCCGCGCCGCTTGCGACTCGACGGGAACCGAGAGCGTGACGTCGGTCAGCCACTGCCTTCCGCCGCGGCTCGCGACCGGCGGCGCGACCCGCGCGACGCCCGGTATGGCGGCGAGTGAGCGCGAGATGGAGGCGTGACTGGGGGTGAGCACGTGCACCGGCGCGCCGAACCCGGGCCCCGTCAGCCTGTGCGCATGCTCGGTCGCCACGCGCACCTCCGCGTTCCGCGGCAGCTCGTCGAGACCGCGGGTGAACGTCGACATCCAGAAGAACGGGATCGCGAGCACGAGCATGAAGCCCGCGCCGACGGCGAGGCCCGTGACAGGTCGCCGCATGATGCGCCGCGCCCAGCCGCTCCAGAACGCGTCGCTTCCGGCTTCGCTCGTCCGCCAGGGGAGCGGCAGCCGCAGCCGGTCGACGTGTGTCCCGACCGCGGCGAGCATCGCCGGCAGAAGCGTGATCGACGCGAGCACGGAGATGCACACGACGACGATCGCGCCGACCGCCATCGAGCGGAGAGCGTTGACGTCGATCGCGAAGAGCGCGGCAAGCGACACCGCGACCGTGGCGCCGCTGAAGACGACCGCCGTGCCCGAGCTCGACATCGCCCGCGCGAGCGCCTGCGCCTTCTCGGCGTCGCGGGCGTAGGCTTGACGGAGCCCGGCAGGGAGCGGAGGCGTCGGCTTTGCCGGCGCCGGAGCGGCAAGGCCGTGCAGCTCGCGGCGGAACCGGCTGACGATGAAGAGCGAGTAGTCGACCGCGACGCCGATGCCGATCATCGACGCCATGTTCGTGACGTAGACGGAGATCTCGAACGAGCGCGACAGCGCGTAGATGGCCGCCCCGGTGAGGAACACAGCCGCGAACCCGAGGGCGAGCGGCGCGAATGCGGCAACGAGCGTCCCGAAGCCGGCGAGCAGGATCAGCAGGATGAGCGGGAAACCGATCGCTTCGCCGCGCGCGAGCTGCTTCTTCGAGACGTCCTGGAAGTTCGACCAGATTGCGGGCTCGCCGATTACACGCGTCTGCACGGCGGGGGTCGTGCGGACGAGCGCGTGCCGGAGGCGCGTGGCCTCGTCGATGGCGTTCGCGGAGCGGCCGCGGTAGCCGAGCGTGAGGAGCGCGGCGCGGCCGCCGTCCAGGAGCACGGTCCGGCCGGGCACGACGCCCGGATCCGCAGCGGCGGTGCGGCGCGCCTCGCGCAGCCGTCCGGCGACATCGGCCGGCGTTCGGCCGGTGACGAAGACGGTGAAGACCGGCGTCCGCAGGCTCGGGAAGTCGTGCTGGATCGCGTCGCTCACGCGGACCGACGGGCTGCCCGGCACTTCCCAGCCGCCGCCGGAGAGGTGGTCGTTCTGGTGGAGTGAGAACCAGCCGCCCGCGGCGAGCAGCGCGATCCAGACGGCGAAGACGACGCGGCGGCGGCGCGAGACGACACCGGCGAGCCGTGCGAGTGAGCGCTCGACCATGGTTCGAGGGTAGCTCCGCGGACGCGCGTAGACTCTTGCTCGTCGAGCGAGGAGGAAGAATGGCGCAGGTCGAGAGCAAGAACCGGGCAACGTCGGATCCCGGCGCCCGGAAGGACGTGCTGAAGGAGATCAAGGAGCGCGGGATCGATGACGTGCTCCTCTGGTTCACGGACCTCGAGGGGCACTTGAAGAGCTTCTCGATCACGACGAGCGAGGTCGAGGGCGCGCTCGACGACGGCATGGGGTTCGACGGCTCGTCGATCACCGGGTTCAACGCGATCGAGGAGTCCGACATGGTCGCGATCCCCGATCCGGCGACCTTCCGGATCCTCCCCGACGGCGAGACGGGCCGGATGATCTGCGACATCGTCACGCCCGACGGCGCGCGCTACGACGGGGACCCGCGCTATGTCCTACGACGTGCCATCGAGCGGATGGAGTCGATGGGCTTCGACACGTTCAACGTCGGCCCGGAGGCGGAGTACTTCCTCTTCAAGGACGACAAGGGGAC
>JBGPLW010000050.1:0-11422 GCA_041486645.1 Gaiellaceae bacterium
AGCGTCGCGTAGGAGCTCGCGAGCACCGTCGGGTCGCGGGTCGCCGGGTTCGTCACGAAGTGCCCGAGCCTGATCTTCGACGTCTCCCGCGCCGCGACCGCCAGCATCGGGATCGACTCCTGCCAGAGCACGTGCGAGTCGTACGTCCAGGCGTACCCGAAGCCATGCGACTCGGCGAGCTTGATCAGCTCGAGCCAGCGCGTGTACGGCGGGTCTGGCAGGACGGTGACGCCGAAGTCGAGCATCGAGGCTCCTTCGTCGGGGGACGCAGAGAGCGTAGTACACCCGGCCGCAAGTTCTGCAGCTTCCCGGCGGCGTCTCGCCGCCCGTGGCCGCGTCCTCGGTCGCCCCGATAGCACCGCTATCGGGGCTCCCTGCGTCCTTGCCACGAACGCCGAGCCGGGCGCCGGATAACCCACTGAACTTACGGCCGGATGTACTAGCGCGGCGTCGCGAGCGCGGCCAGAGCGGCGAACGCGCCGAGCACGACGAAGCCGATCCGCCCGTCGCCCGGCAGCGAGAACGTGAGGCCGACCAGCGGCGTGCCCGCGACCACGACGAGTGACGCCCAGCCGTTGACGAAGCCGACCGCTGCTGCCGGCGAGTCGGGGCGCGCCTTCGCGGCGCCCGTGAACGCCTTCGCGAACGGGATGCCGGCCGCGAGCCCGACGACCGCTGCTGCGGCGACGAGCAGCGCGTACGGCAGCGGCAGCGCGAGCGCGACAGCGCCCGCGCCTCCGACGACGAGGCTGCCCGCTACCCACCGCGACGCGTCCGGTCGCCGAAGCAACGCGCCGCCCGCCGCGCGCGTGAAGAAGCCGAGCAGGAGCGTGAGCGACCCGGCGAGCGCGGCCGCGCGCTTCGAGTGTCCGTGGTGCTCGAGCAGGGTCACGACCCAGTTGCCGATGATGACGCTGAAGCCGAACGACATCGCGTGGATCGCCGAGAGGCGGTAGAGCCGAGCGTCGCGAAAGAAGCCCATGCCGAGCCGCTCGCCCGCGTGGCGGACCGTCCGTGCCGCGGCAGGCGCAAGGGTGAGAAGTGCCGCGCAGACCGCGCAGATGACGATTGCGCTGCCGTAGGCCGAGCGCCAGCCGAAATGGCTTTCGAGCAACGGCACGACGGCGACGGCGATCCCCGGCGCGAGGACGGAACCGCCGCCGTAGATGCCCTGAAGGAACGGCGAGCCGCCGCGCGCGCGGATGTAGTCGCTGCCGCCGACGAACGCGAAGCCCGTGCCGATTCCGACAATCGCACGACCGAGGAACGCAAGCGTCGGCTCGGGAGCCGGCAGCGCGACCGCATTGCCGAGCGCGACGAGTCCGACGCCGACGAGCGCGCTCGTGCGGGCACCCCAGCGATCGGCCGCGCGGCCGCCCGGGATCTGCATGAGCATGTGCATGACGAACTGCACGGTCACGAAGAGACCGACGGTCGCGAGACTGACGTCGTACGTGTGCGAGAGCTGCGTCGCGATCGGGCCGAGCAGCGCGATGTTCCAGCCCATCGCGATGCCGACGCTGATGCCCGCGACGCGATCCATCGCGCGAGCGTACAGAGCCGCAACGACTGCAACCAGCTTGAAAGCTGGTTGCGGCCCTCTCGCAACCTGACTTCAGTCAGGTTGCAGTCGTTGGCTTAGATTCGCTCGAGCACGACGACGGGGATCTCGCGATCCGTCCTCGTCTGGTACTCGTCGTAGTGCGGCCAGATCTCGTTCATCGCGCGCCAGAGCCGTTCGCGCTCCTCGCCCTGCGCGTCGCGAGCGCGGGCGCGGAAGCGCTCGCCCTTGATCTGCACGCCGACCTCCGGGCTCTTCGAGAGATTGCGATACCAGCCGGGGTGCGCCGGGGCGCCGCCCTGCGAGGCGACGATCACGGGGTTGTCCCCGTCGAGACCGAAGATGAGCGGCGTCGTCGACTCGTTGCCGGAGTTGCGCCCCGTCGTCGTCAGCAGCAGGATCGGCGCACCCTCGCGCCAGATGTAGCCCTCTTCGCCGTCGGTCTCCTGGTAGCGCCGGACGTGCTCCGCACCGAAGAGATGGCTCATGCCGAGTGCCTCTCCAGCGTCTTCGACGCCAACAGGTCGAGCGCCCGGACCGACAGCTCGAGATGCTCCTTCTTCGTGTCCTCGAGCTTCGTGTGCGAGAGCCCGCGCAGCGACTGCACGAAGACCATCACCGTCGGAACGCCGGCCCGCGCAACCTCCGCCGCGTCGTGCAGCGGTCCGCTCGGAAGGCGGTGCGAGGTGCCGCTGACCTCGCGAATCGCTTCGTCCGCCAATTCGATCAGGCCGTCGTCGAAGAGGATCGGCTCGATCGACCAGATCCGCTCCCACGACACGTCGACGTCCTCCTCGCGCGCGAACCGCTCGCTCGCGTCCTTCGCAAGCGACAGCAGGCGCGCGAGCGACTCCGCCTTCAGGTGCCGCTGGTCGAGCAGCTGCTCCGCCGTCTCGACGACCGAGGTGACGATCCCCGGCTTGCACACGACGCCGCCCGACGTGCAGACAGCGCCCTCGCCGACCTGCGCCGCGATCGGCCGGATCTCGAGCGCAAGCTTCGCCGCGCCGGCGAGTGCGTCGCGGCGCTTGTCCATCGGCGTCGACCCCGCGTGGGCGGCCTGGCCCTTCCACGTGACCTGGTGGCGCTCGACCCCGAAGGTGCCGAGCACGACGCCGAGCGGGATGTCCATCGACTCGAGGACGGGCCCCTGCTCGATGTGCAACTCGAGATACGCGACCGCGTTCGCGAGCTGCGATCGCGCGTCGACGGCGCTGTCGAGGTCGACACCGTGCTCGCGCAGCGCGTCCGGGAGCGCGATGCCGTCTGCGTCGCGCCGCTGCCGGAGCTCGTCCTGGTCGGCCATCGAGCCCGCCGCCGCCGACGAGCCGAAGAGCGAGCGCCCGAACCGCGCGCCCTCCTCGTCGGCCCAGTTCACGAGCCGCACGGTGAGCGGCGGCTGCCCGTCCGCGGCGAGCCGCCGCAGCACCTCGACGCCCGCCATGACGTTCAGGCAGCCGTCGAGCCAGCCGCCGTTCGGCACGGAGTCGATGTGCCCGCCGAGCAGGACAGCCTTCTCGGACGCGCCGGCGAGTGTGAACCACTGGTTGCCGGCCGCGTCGATCTCCTCGGTCGCGCCGGTCTCCGCGACCTTGTCGCGCAGCCAGGCGCGGGCGGTCTCCCATGTGTCCGTCCACGCGACGCGCTGAGCCCCGTTTTCGTCCTCCGTCAGCTCGCGGAGCTCCTCGAGCTCGGCGACGGTTCGCTTCGGATCAAGTGCCATGGCGCGAGCCTATCCACTGTGTTAGAACCGAGCGAATGGCGTCAGTCGCAGTTGAGCAGCCCCTGGACCGGGCTGCTGGGGTCAATCGAGCAGGTCGGCGCGCGGTGCTCCTGCTCGCCGTCCTGGCGCTCCTCTACGGGCTCTGGGAGGGCTTTCGCGCGCTCGGGATCCATTACGGCTGGACTCGCCCGTTCACCGTGGACGCGACGACGATGCCGCACATCCACGAGATGATCCACGCGCTCTTCGTGCATCCGAACACGCAGTCGCCCCTTCTCATCGTGACCCTGCTGAAGGCGGCGCTCTTCACCGCGCGCGAAGCGGGTCTCGGCTTCGCGATGGGCGCCACGGGCGGCTTCGTGCTCGGCGCGCTGCTCGCGCACTCACGGATGCTCCAGCGAGGGCTTCTCCCCTACGTCGTCGCGTCGCAGACGGTGCCGATCCTCGCGATCGCGCCCATGGTCGTGATCTGGCTCGCGTCCGTGCAGGTGACGGCCTGGATCTCCGTCTCCGTGATCGCCGCCTACCTGACGTTCTTTCCCGTCGTGATCGCGACGCTGCGCGGCCTGCACGCCGCCGATCACCGCGCGGTCGAGCTGATGCGCTCGTACGCCGCCAACCGCTGGACGGTGCTGTGGAAGCTCCGCTTCCCCGCGTCGCTCCCCTATCTCTTCACCGCGCTGAAGGTGTCTGCCACGGCGAGCATCGTCGGCGCGATCATCGGCGAGACACCGTCCTCGATCGCCGGCGGCCTCGGCGGCGCGATCCTGAACTTCGCGCAGTACTACACCTTCCAGCCGCAGAACCTCTGGGCCGTGAACATCATCGCCGCGCTACTCGGCGTCCTCTTCTTCCTCGTGGTCGTCGCCGCCGAGAAGATCGTCGTGCGGCGCGCGCCGGAGCACGTGGCATGAGGCGTAGGCTCGACGGAGCCTCTAAAGGAGCGGAGGTGCCGGCTTGGCCGGTGCCGGAGCGGGCATGAACACAGTTGCCGTCGCGATCAAGAACGTCTCGAAGCAGTTCAAGGGCGGGACGATCGCGCTGCAGGACATCGAGCTCGACATCGAGGCCGGGGAGTTCGTCTCGCTGATCGGCCCGTCCGGCTGCGGCAAGTCGACGCTCCTGCGCATCATCGGCGACCTGATCGAGTCGTCGAGCGGAAGCACGACCGTGAATGGGAAGCCGGCCCGCGAGGCGCGCCGCGACCACGATTACGGGATCGTCTTCCAGGATGCCGTGCTCTACGAATGGCGGACGGTCGCGAAGAACATCGCCTTGCCGCTCGAGCTCGCCGGTTGGGACAAGGAGCGCCGCCAGAAGCGAATCGACGAGATGCTCGACCTCGTCGAGCTCGACGGCTTTGCCGAGCATCACCCGTGGCAGCTCTCGGGCGGCATGCAGCAGCGCGTCGCGATCGCGCGCGCGCTCTCGTTCGACCCAGCGCTCCTGCTCATGGACGAGCCGTTCGGCGCGCTCGACGAGATGACGCGCGAGCGCCTGAACGTCGAGCTCTTGCGCATCTGGGAGGCGAGCGGCTCGACCGTCGTCTTCGTGACGCACTCGATCGCAGAGGCCGTCTTCCTCTCGACGCGCGTCGTCGTGATGTCACCGCGGCCGGGGCGCATCTCGAAGGTGATTCCGATCGACCTGCCGCGGCCGCGCAGTGCCGCGACCCGCGAGGATCCGCGCTTCTTCGAGCTGGCGACGCAGGTGCGTGAGACGCTCCATCTCGGCGGCGGGCTCGACACACCGCTCGCCGCGACCGGCCTCTCGGAGGGTGCCGCATGAGCGCTGCTCCCCTTTCGGTGCAGCCGCTCCCCGGCGGCGGTCTTGCCGCGGGCGTCGGCCGCCGCGCCCGCGACTGGTTCCCGTCGCTCGTCGTCCTCGTCGCGTTCGTCGGGCTCTGGGAAGGCATCGTCAGAGGGCTGAAGGTGCAGCGCTTCCTCCTGCCGGCGCCGTCCGCGATCTGGACGTCGTTCAGCGCCAACCAGGGCCAGCTTTGGCACGAAGGATGGTTCACACTCCAGGAGGCGCTCGGCGGCTTCGCCCTCGGCTGCGGTGCCGGGATCGTCTTCGCGATCGTCGTCGCGCGCTGGAATCTCCTCGGCGACGCGCTCATGCCGTACGCGATCGCGGCGAACGCGATTCCGATCATCGCGTTCGCGCCGATCACGAACGCCTGGTTCAGCCCGCTCACGAAGACGTCGCACATGATGATCGCCTCGGTGCTGTGCTTCTTCCCCGTGTTCGTGAACGTCGTGCGCGGCCTTCGCTCGGTGAAGCCGGCGCAGATCGAGCTGATGCGCTCCTATGCCGTGGGGGAGTTCACGGTCTTCCGGCTCGTGCGCGTGCCGACGGCGCTGCCGTTTCTCTTCACCGCGCTCCGCGTGGCGAGCGTGCTCGCGATGATCGGGGCGATCGTCAGCGAGTACTACGGCGGCTCATTGGACACGCTCGGCGCGAACATCCTTCAGGACGCATCGCTCTTCCAGTTCGAGAAAGCGTGGGCGGAGATCGTCATCGCCTGCGTGCTCGGGATCGGGTTCTATCTCGCAGTCGCCCTCGTGGAGCGGGTTGCGACACGCTGGCAGCAGCGAGTGGAGATGATAGGGGCTTGATAAAACGTGCGTAGGCTCGACGGAGCACGCGATAACGGAGGTGCCGGCTTTGCCGGCGCCGGAGTGGAACAGAAAGGGGCACAGGGATGGGTCGGAAACAACTAGGGGTAGTCGTGCTTGTCGTGGCTGCGGTCGCGGTCGCGCTGTGGGCCGGCTTCGGCACGGCGAAGGCGCAGCCGAAGACGGCGAAGCTCGACAAGGTCACCCTCCAGCTGAAGTGGGTCACGCAGTCCCAGTTCGCCGGCTACTACGCGGCGGTGGCGAAGGGCTACTACAAGGCGTTCGGACTCGACGTGACGCTCAAAGTCGGCGGCCCCAGCATCACGCCGGAACAGGTCGTCGCAAGCGGCCAGGCGCAGATCGGCCTCGACTGGCTGCCGAGCCTGCTCGCGACGCGCGACACGGGGACGAAGCTCGTCAACATCGCACAGATGTTCGCGCGCTCCGGCATGACGGAGCTGACGTGGAAGGACAGCGGCATTGACTCGATCGCGAAGATGCGCAACAAGACCGTGGGCGTGTGGTGCTGCGGCAACCAGTTCGAGCTCTACGCCGCGCTGACGAAGAACGGCATGGATCCCCAGAAGAACAAGGGCGTCAAGATCTTCAACCAGCCCTTCGACATGAAGGCGTTCCTGCAGCGGAAGATCGACGCCGCGGCGGCGATGACGTACAACGAGCTCGCGCAGGTCCTCGAGTCGAAGAACTCGAAGACCGGCAAGCTCACGACGCTCGCCGATCTCAACGTCTTCAAGCTCCAGGACCAGGGCACCGGGATGCTCGAGGACGGGCTGTTCGCGAATTCGGACTGGTTGGCGGCGAATCGCGACGTCGCAACACGGTTCATCGCGGCGTCCGACCGCGGTTGGATCTACTGCCGCGACCACGTCCAGGAGTGCACGAACATCGTCGTCAAGAACGGCACGGCGCTCCCGGCGGGTCACCAGCTCTGGCAGATGAACGAGATCAACAAGCTCATCTGGCCGAACAGCAACGGCATCGGGATCATGGACCCCGCCGCGTTCAAGCAGACCGCGGCGATCGCCCTGAAGTACAAGGTGATCAAGAAGCCGCAGACCGCAAGTGCGTATGACGCGCAGCTCGCGAAGGCGGCGCTTCAGTACCTGAAGAACCACGTCAAGGGCATCGACGCGAACGGCGCGAGCTACAAGCCGATCACCGTCACGCTCAAGGCAAACGGCAAGTAGAAACGAAGCCGTGCCTGGCACCGCGCAAGCGGTGCCAGGCACGAACAAAGGAGGTGCTGCAATGTCGATTCTGATTCGCGGCGGTCGCATCGTCACCGCCGCCGACGATTACGTCGCGGATCTCTACATCGAGGATGAGACGATCTCGCTGATCGGCGAGTCGCTCGACATGGCGGCCGACAAGGTGATCGACGCCGCCGGCAAGTACGTCCTGCCGGGCTGCGTCGACCCGCACACGCACCTCGACATGCCGTTCGGCGGCACCGTGACGATCGACGACGTCGAAGCGGGTCAGACGTCAGCCGCGTTCGGCGGCACGACGTGCCACGTCGACTTCGTCATCCAACCACAAGGTCAGACGTTCGCGGCCGCGCTCGACGAGTGGCGCTCGAAGGCGAACGGCAAGCAGGTGATCGACATGGGGTATCACATGGCGGTCACGGATCTGGTGAACGGGGGCACGCTCGACGAGCTCGCGACGCTGCCAGAGCAGGGCGTCACGTCGTACAAGCTCTTCATGGCGTACAAGGGCGCGCTCATGGTCGACGACGAGACGCTCTTCAGGACGATGGAGGTCGCGGCGACGACCGGCGCCCTCGTCATGGTGCACGCCGAGAACGGCGACGTCATCGACGTGCTCGTGCGCCAGGCGCTCGCCGCCGGGAACACCGCGCCTCTCTATCACGCGCTCACGCGGCCACCGGAAGCCGAAGGCGAGGCGACGAACCGGGCGATCCAGCTCGCGCATCTCGCCGGCGCGCCGCTGTACGTCGTCCACGTGACATGCAAGGAGGCGGTCGAGCCGATCGCGCAAGCGCGCGACAAGGGCTGGGACGTGTGGGGCGAGACGTGCACGCAGTACTTCTTCAACTCCCTCGATGACATCGCCAAGCCGAACTTCGAGGGCGCGAAGTACGTGTATTCGCCGCCTGTCCGCGACAAGTCGAACCACGACGTCCTCTGGAACGCGGTGCGCACCGACGTGCTTTCCGTGATCTCGACCGACCACTGTGCGTTCCTCTTCGACGGGCAGAAGACGCTCGGCAAGGACGACTTCTCGAAGATTCCGAACGGCGGCCCTGGCCTCGAGAACCGGCTGCAGATGATCCACGAGTTCGGCGTCCGCGAGGGGCGGATCTCCCTGAACCGGATGGTGGAGCTGCTCGCGACGAACCCGGCGCGGCTGTTCGGGCTCTACCCGCGCAAGGGCACGATCGCGGTCGGCTCCGACGCGGACATCGTCGTCTTCGATCCGGGAAAGCGGGTGACGCTCTCCGCGAAGACGCACCACTCGAAGTCGGACTACAACCTCTACGAGGGGACGTCCGTGACCGGCTCGCCCGAGGTCGTGCTGCTTCGCGGGCACGTGCTCGTCGAGAACGACGAGCTCGTCGCGTCCCCGGGGATCGGCCAGTTCGTCAAGCGCGCGCGGTTCGGCGAAGAGCTGAAGCCGGAGCGCGTCGCAATGCGGTAGGTGCAACCAGGTTGCAATGCAACCTGGTTGCAAACACTCGGTGACTCAGCGCGAGGCAGCGACGCCCACGACGTGACCCTGCGCGTCCGCGAGGACGCCGAAAGTCACGTCGGGCACGACCTGCATCGGCTGGATCGTCTTCCCGCCGAGCTCCTCCGCGCGCCGAAGCGTCGCCTCGACGTCCTCGACGCCGACGAAAAAGAGGACGGCCTCGCCGCCACCCTGTACGGGGCCGATCGCGGTCGGAAGCGCCCCCTCCATGCCCGTGTCCACGAACGTGTACCCGGGGAGGGCTCCTTCGGAGTACGTCCAGCCGAACAGGTCGGCGAAGAACGCACGAGTCGCGTCCGGGTCGGCCGAACGAATCTCTGCATGAATCACGGGATGGGCCATAGCCGTCTCTCCTCGGGTCGCTCGTGGCCGGCATGTTCCGGCCTTGTCGGTGGTACGACGAACGGGGCGGCTCAAAATCGACAGGCGGTGGGCCCGCTTGTGCAACCAGGTTGCAATGCAACCTGGTTGCGGTTCCTTCGCAAACCGATCCGGCCGACGCGCAGTACTCCCTCCATGCGCATCGTCCTGTTGGCACTGCCGCTCGTCCTGACCGCGCTCCTCCTGCTCGCGGCCTGCGGCGGCAAGGGCGGCGGCGGCTACTAACCGCCGCCGCCCCCGCCCGAACCTACGAGGTGGTGGCCGCCTGTGCCGCGGCTTCCTTCGAGAAGAAGGGGCGCAGCACGTAGTAGAGGATCGCGGCAACGCCGAAGCCCGTGAGCCACGAGATGTCGACGTTGTGCGTTGCCTTCGCGATCGGGCCCTGCAGGAAGCTCGTGAGACCGTAGCCCCACGCCCAGCCGGCAACGACGCCGGCGAGCATGCCGATCACGGCCGCCCAGTTGACGTCGCCGTAGATCGACTGGCTCGGCGGCGCGTACAGCGCCGGCACGTCGATCTTCCCGCGCCGGAACACGACGTAGTCGACGAAGATCACACCCGCCCACGCCGAGATCCAGAGCACGACCGACGCGAGCCACTTGTCGAAGTTCTGGGCCCAGTTCGACGACTGGATGAACCAGATCAACACGCCCGTGCCGGCGATCGACGCGACGACGCTGACCTTCCAGCGCGCCGCCTTCACGTCGAGTGAGAGCGCTGCGAGCGTGGCCGAATAGAGATTCAGGATGTTCGTCGCGACCGGCCCGTGCATGACGAGGAAGAGCACCGGGATCGAGAACGCGCCGAATGCCGCCGACACGAAGTCCGCCGGATCCTTCGACACGCCGGCGCTCGCGATCGAGGCACCGAGGAAGCCGAGCCAGACCGTCGGAATGAGGATCGCCGACCACGCCGTCCAGAAGACCTTCTTGTCGGACGTGCTCGGCTTGATGAACCGCGTGTAGTCGGACGACCACGTCAGCCACGTGATGCCCCAGCCGACTCCGATCGCCGTCAGGAGCTGTGTGTATGCCGTGACCTTGTCGGCGCCGTGCGCCGCCGAGTGCGTCCAGACGATGTTCACCTTCGTCCACGCGAGGATGCTCATCACCACGACGATCACAGCCGCAACCGGCACGGTGTACTTCTCGAACGACTGGATGAGGTAGAAGCCGATGATCGCGATCACGACCTGCACGGCCATGATCCCGATGCCGACCGCGTACTTCGTGCCGGTGCCCGGATGGTTGTAGCCCATGTGCTTGAAGATTCCGAGCACGAGGTCGAGCACGACCCACGTGTTCACGCCGAGCCAGCCCATCGTCATCAGCAGCTGCGCCACCGCGGGCAGATAGGCGCCGCGCCTGCCGAATGCCGCCCGCGAGAGCACCATCTGGTTGACGCCGGTGCGATGGCCCATGACGCAGAAGAGCCCGAAGAA
Organism: Gaiellaceae bacterium; assembly: GCA_041486645.1. Classification (GTDB taxonomy): domain Bacteria; phylum Actinomycetota; class Thermoleophilia; order Gaiellales; family Gaiellaceae; genus Palsa-739. Next base: position 10,458 of record JBGPLW010000050.1, read on the forward strand.
CGCGCAGCCGACCACGTTGCCGACGACGAGGACGAGGATCGTCTCGACGAGGCTCAGCCCGAGGATGATCCCGAGCGCCCCGAGGATCCAGTTGATCGGCGCGATGTTCGCGCCGGCCCAGATCCAGAACTGCTGCCACGGAGTCGAGGTGCGATCCTCGGCGCGGATCGGCTCGATGCCGTGCACGTCGAGCTGGACGGCCTCCCCCAACTCGTTTCTCCCCTGCTCCATCACGTGCCTCCCTGTCGACGCGAAGCGGACGCCAGGATTCTCTGCCTCAGGGAGGACGGATGGAAGGCGATTTACCGGGGATTGACCGGGCGGAGTGCCCGGAGTTACCCGCGCCCTCGACGCTCCGTGCCTCGGGTGGCGCCCGCCGCCCACGAAAACAGGAGGCCTCCGATGAGAGAGCTCAAGAAGATCGCCGTTCTCGTCTCGCTCGCCGCCGTTCTCGCCCCCGCCGCAGGAGCGACGTCTTCGCGCGGCTTCTCGGAGCGCGGGCTCGCGGCGTACGGGGCGACGCTGACGGCGGAAGCCGCCGCGTACCGCTCACCCGCGATCACGCCTGCGGGTCTCGACGCGTACGGCAGGACACTGCAGGCCGAAGCGCGCGCATACCGGACCGCCGCCGCGACGCGCGCTCCGGCGCGCGCCGGCGGGTTCTCGTGGCAGGACGCCGGCGCCGAGGCCGGCGTCATTCTCGCGGGCGTGCTTGTCGCGCTCGGCGTCACGGCCGGCCGCGTCTGGGTGGCCGTGCGCTAGGCGCTGTCCGGGTAGAGCCCCGCCTCGACCTCGACCGGCGTCAAGACGCGCCGCTCGGTCGAAGCGTCCGACCTGGCGTTCCGCGCCACGTCGCGGCAGTACGCGAACTCGACGTCGCCCGCTTCGAGCGCGTGCTCGATCACACGGCGGAGCACCTCGACGCGGTGCGGGCGCCCCGACAGAAAGGGGTGGCAGGTCAGCAC
>JBGPLW010000051.1:0-11308 GCA_041486645.1 Gaiellaceae bacterium
GCTCGCGAGGTAGCACGAAGCGATCGAGCTCACGCATGCCCTCGAAGCGTTTCCAGGAAGACAACCGGCCTTGACTGTTGTACGCTGAGACGATCCGGGGGGAGGGGAGGCTGTCATGCACAGCAAGATTCTCTGGGCCGTCGTCGTTCTGGTGGTCGCGGCAGCCGGAGGTGTCGCCTACGCGACGACCGCCGGCTCGAACGCGGAGGCGGCTGGGACGATCAACGCTTGCAAGCAGAGCAACGGCGCGATCCGCATCGTCGCGAGCGCGGCGGATTGCGGGAAGCACGAGCAGTTCCTGAGCTGGAATGTCCAAGGGCCGGGCGGCACCCCCGGGCCTGCTGGGCCTGCCGGGCCTGCCGGGCCCGTCGGGCCTGCCGGACCGGCCGGGCCCAAGGGTGACCCGGGAGCAAGCGGCGCCTCGGGGCCGCAAGGGCCCGCGGGCGCTCAGGGCGCGACGGGGCCGACGGGAGCGACAGGGTCGCAGGGGCCGACAGGTCCCACTGGGCCTCAAGGCCCGGCGGGACAGAACGGTGTGAGCGCGTACGCGCTCGTCATCCCGGGCGAGGTGTCGTTGAATGTGAATCCCGTTCTCGTCAGCGCTCGCACGCACAACTTCACGACCGTCACGTCGCCGAGTGCCGGTGTCTTCTGCCTCACGCCGGCGGCGCCGATCGACGCGTCGGCGATTTCGTGGTCGGTGACACCGGAATTGTCGCGCTCGCTCGTCACGTCGAAGGTCCTGTTCGCATACGCGGACGCGAACTCCAACACCTGCCCAGCGGGTGCCCTCGCGGTGCGAACGTATGAACTGAGCGTGACGAACAACAGCGCTGCGGCCGTCCCGTCGGAGCACGTTGCATTCACCGTCGTCGCTCCGTAGCCGAGACTGCGCGGGGCCCGCACGCGGGCCCCGCGACTCGGCCAAGCGGCTCGCGATCTCGTTCACCGTCGTACTCGTCGCTCTCTCGCTCGCCGGCGTCGCGTCGCCGTCGCCACGCTTGCTCAAGGGAATCGACGACAACGCGCAGACGCTCAACGGAAATCCCGATGCCGTCTTCGCGGAGCTCCACGACCTGCGCACGCAGATCGTGCGGATCGACCTGAACTGGGGAGGGCCGCAAGGTGTCGCCGGAGGATTTCCCACAGTCCGGCCGACCGATCCGAACGACGGTCAGTACAACTGGAGCCTCTACGACCGCGCCGTGCTCTACGCACGGCAGTACAACATCGCCGTTCTGTTCTCGATCGTCTCGACTCCGAGCTGGGCGAACGGCGACAACCCGCCCAACGTCGCGCCGACCTCATCGCAGAGCCTTCGGGACTTCGCCTATGCGGCCGCAACGCGGTACAGCGGCGCGTTCCGCCGGCCCTCCGACGGCGTGCTCCTGCCCGCGGTCACGCACTGGTTGGCGTGGAACGAGCCGAACAACCCGGTCTACCTGACGCCGCAATACGACGGCACGACGATCGTGAGCGGGCGCGCGTATGCAGCGATCTGCAATGCGGTCGTGGCAGGCGTGAAGGGAACGCTGATCAAGGGCGAGAAGGTCGCGTGCGGGGTGACGGCGCCGCGCGGCAACAACAACCCGAGTACGGCTCGCCCCTCGGTCTCGCCGCTCGCGTTTCTGCGCGCGATGAAGCAGGCGGGCGCGCACGGCTTCGACGCCTACGCACATCACCCCTATTACGGCGACCCGAGCGAGACGCCGACGACGACGCCCGACGCCCGAACCGCGGTCACCTTCGGGAACCTCAAGACGCTCGAGAACGAGGTCACTCGGCTCTACGGACGCCTGCCGATCTGGATCACCGAATACGGCTACCAGACGAACCCACCGGACGACATCTTCGGCGTGAGCGACGCGCAGCAGAGCGCCTACATGCGGCAGGCGTTCACGATCGCGAAGCGCGACCCGCGCATCGACATGCTCGTCTGGTTCCTACTCCGCGACGAGCCGTTCCTCTCGGGCTGGCAGTCGGGTCTCGTCACCGTCGACGGACAGCGAAAGCCTGCGTGGGCGACCTTCCGCGCCCTGCCGTGACTCAGAAGTAGAAGGAGAGCCCCACGGTCGGCGGGGCTCTCCCGTTCGTCGAATCGGCTCAGCGGCCGCGATGGTGGGCGGCCGGCGGCTTCCCCACGGACAGTCGCTGCACGAGGGGCGCGACGTGGGCTCGCCGATCGGTCGCCGTGAGTACGAGGCGCACGCCTGCGGCCCTGCGCACCGCCGCAGCGAGCCGCATGAACACCGTGCGCGACGTGCCCGGGGCGAGCGCGAACGCCTGAGGCTTCGCGGCCGGGCGACCGTTCGCATCGTGCTTGAGGGTGAGGCGCCCGCCGCAGGACGCATCGACCGTGAGCGGGCACGTGACCTGTACCGCAAGCACGCCCCGGTTGCCGAGTATGCGGCGCACCGTCAGCGAGGCCGCCGGGGTGAAGACGGACACTGCATTGCTCTGCGAGGCCGCGACGTAAATGCTGCGCCCGTCGGCCGTCGCCGCGACGCCCGCCGCTCCCTCGATCGCGCGAGCGACGATGCATTGCTCGAACGACTTGTCATCGGAGTCGTAGTAGTAGCCCTTTGAGATCGCGCAGCCGGCGCGACGGAGACCGCCGGTCGAGCTGTCCCGCTCGAGGACGGTCAGGCCCGCCTCGTCCGTGACGTAGAGCCGTCGCCCGTCGGCGGAGACCGCGATATCGGTCGGCGCGAGCAGCGGCACCGTGTGCGCGCAGCCGTCCTTTCCGCCGTCGAGATAACTCGGATCGCTCAGGCACCCGCGCTCGACAAGCCGCCCTGTCGTGGTGTCACGCGCGAAGACCGCTACCGCGTTCGAGTCGTACGAGGCGACGAAGAGCGTCCTTCCGTCGGGCGCCAGGGCGAGCGCCCACGGCGACTCGAGTGCGTTGCCGGCGACGCACGATCCCTTCGCCGGCGCGTGATCGAGGACACAACTCCGCTGCGTCAGCAGACCCGTCGTGTGATCGCGCTCGAAGGTGAGGATCGAGTTGCTTTCCGCCGCCGCCACGTACAGCCAGCGCCCGTCCTTGCTCATCGCGAGCGCACCGGCGCCGCGAAGTGCGTTCCCGCTCGCACACTGGCGGTCGGTGCCGTCGTCGCTGATGCAGCCGAGGCCCTTCAACGCGCCGGTTGACGGATCGCGCACGAACATGACGACGGCGTCGGCGCCGTAGGACGCGAGATAGACGTTTTGCCCATCGGGGCTCACGATGACCGCGGCCGCGCCGCCCAGCCCGCGCGCCCCCACGCATGTGCTCACCCCCCGGACGCAGCCCGTCTGCGTGATCTTGCCCGTCGCCGGGTCGCGGGTGAAGATCGCGATGCCGCCGCTCTCCCCTGCTGCCACGTAGATGTTGTTGCTGTCCGGGCTGAGCGCGATGTCGTAGGCTCCCTTGAGTGCGTCGCCGTCGAGGCACGCACGCTTCGTGCCGTCGAAGCCGCTCGTGCCGTTGTTCGAGATACAGCCGATCTCAGTCAGCGTTCCGAGCCCCGACCTTGTGTACGCAACGAGCGCTCCCGCGTCGTACGACGCGACGTAGACGTTCTTGCCGTCCGCAGTCACCGCGACCGCGGACGCGCCGAGCAGCGCCTTGCCCCGAGTGCAGGTTGCGCTGTACGTCGTCTCCTCGGATCCGGGGTTGGCCTGCGCGACGCACGTGACCTGCGCGAGACCGAGGCCCTCCGCGCCGCCGGCGATTGCCGGGAGCAGCGCTGCGAGGAGCACGAGACCGAATGCGAGCAACAGTCTGGCGCGGTTGGCATGCATGAATCCCACCTCCGCTCGGGCTTGCCGACGCGCTTAGATCCGCCCTCGCCCCCTCGTCGGTCATCGGTATTTCACCGCGCCTCGGCGTGCCACTCACTGATTCCGGCCGTTCGGAAGCTAGAAGTAGAACTGCGACCAGGCCGTCCACCAGTCGCCGGCCTTCGAGACGAGCGTCAGGGCGTCCACCTGCTCGACGCCGCGCCGGTTCCGGTACTCGACCAGGCGGTCGGTCGTCGTGAACGCGATCTCGATCTCGCATGGACGGCCGGGGTCGTACGGCTGCACGGCCTTCAGGTCCTTCAGGGCGCGCTTCGCGCCGTCCTCGATCAGCTGCCGCGCCTTCAACGCGGGCAGCGAGCGCGCACTGAACCGGCCGATTCCGACCTTCACCTCGACGGTCGTCAGCCCGTCACCGAGCAGCGCCCGCGCCTCACGGCACACGGCACGATCGCCTGTCACGAGCCGCACGGGGCAGCCCCAGTGGCCGCAGAGCGCGGCGTTGATGCCCGTCTCGCCGACGAGGGTGCCGTTGAACTTGAGGCTCTGCCACGCCTGGGCGGAGACCGTGTGGGCGAGCACGCCGTCCGGTGTTCCCGCCATCGCGTGCATGCCGACGAAGAGCGCCGCGTCGCACCCCTGCTCGAGGAACTCCGTGTACTCCGTCCACTCTTTCTGGATCACGAACTCGCAGTCGGGATCGAGTTGGTCGGCGAGCAGGGAGTTGAAGTCGTAGTCCCCGCCCGCGCCGTGGCAGTCCATGACCACGATCTCGGTCGCGCCGCCGGCCTTGGCGCCACGAACGGCCGCATTGATCTCCTCGGTGTAGAGCTTGCGTGCCTCGTGGTAGAGCGGTTGGTCGCCGCCCGCCTGGGCCCACCGGACGATGCCGGCGACGCCCTCGATGTCACTGATGATGTGAACCCGCACGCATGAACCCTACTTCGGTAGCGTCAGCGGCGTGCTGCTCGCCGCTCCCCCGCCGCTCGTCGACGTGACGCCCACACGGGAGATCCGAACGATCGCGCCCGTGAACGAAGTGGCGGTCGACGGGAGCCGTGCCGCAACCCTCGTCGGCATCGCGCAGGCTTGGGAGTACATGCTCGTCTGGTCGCCGAAAGGCGTCGTCGTGCGGGCGACACTCGCGTGCGACACGCAGGAGAGCAACATCGTCCTCACCGGCAACCGCTTCGCCCACGATTGCGTCCAGAGTGGGAACTTCGTCGTCACGGGAACGCTGAAGCCGCTGCGCGCACATGTTGCGCTGCGCGCGGCAGCCAGCGCACAGGTCGCTCTCGCCGGGCGCGGCGGACTCGTCGCCGGCTCCGTCGGCGGAACCGTGTGGCGCCTCGATCGCAAGCAGAAGCTGCGCACCTATCCGCGGCCGGTGTTCGTGCTCGCAGTCGACGGCGGCCGCATCCTCGTCGACCGCGACGCCACGCAACTCGACATCGTCTCGTCGGCAGGTCGCGTCGTCGGCACCGTGAAGCGGCCGCACGAAGGCGGGGCGCTCATGCGCGGCGGACGGGTCGCGACGCTCTCGGGCCGCCGGCTCGTGCTGAGCGACCTGCACGAGCACACGGTGCTCACCCGCACGATCGCGGCGGGCGCGCGGCTCGAGGATCTCGACGCCGGCCTCCTTGTCTACAGCCTCGAGACCCGGCTGCACCTGTTCCGTTTGAGCGACAGCCGCGACGTGAAGCTCCGCCTCCGCCGCCAGTTCGGCTACGCCCATGCGCGTCTTTCGGACGGCGCGCTCTTCTACGCGTACAACGAGCGGACCGGGAAGCTCGGTCACGCGGGCTTCCTCGACGCGACGCGGGTCAGCGCGCTCCTCGGAGGCTGAATGGACACGGGGCTCGCAGGCAAGGGAGTAGTCGTGACCGGCGCGTCGGGCGGGATCGGCTCGGCGGTCGCACGCGCATTCGCGGCGGAGGGCGCGCGCGTCGTCGCGCACTTCCACACCGGCCGCGAACGGGCCGAGGCGCTCGCATCCGAGCTGGCCGGCGCGACGGCGATCGGCGCCGACCTCACCGACGAGAAGCAGGTCGAGTCGCTCTTCGCGCAGTCGCGCGCCGCTCTCGGCGCCGTCGAAATGTGCGCCGCGGTCGCCGGCGTGTGGCCGAGCGCCAACGAGCCGGCGTGGCAGCTCTCGCTCGAACGCTGGGAGGCGACGTTGCGCGCAAATCTGACCGCGACGTTCCTCACGTCGAAGTACTTCCTGCGCGAGGTCGAGCGCACCGGCCACGGCAATCTCGTCCTCGTCGGCTCGACGGCGGGCCGCTTCGGCGAGGCGGGCCATGCCGACTACGCCGCCGCGAAGTCGGCGCTGCAGGTGGGGCTCCTCCTCAGTCTCAAGAACGAGATCGTGCGCATCGCCCCGCACGGGCGCGTCAACGCCGTCGCACCGGGCTGGACGTACTCGCCGATGACGAGCGGCGCACTCGACCAGGACGTCGTCGACCGCGTGACTCGCACGATGGCACTGCGCAAGGTCGCAAGCACAGACGACATCGCGCGTGCGGTCGTCGTGCTCGCATCCGACGAGCTGTCGGGTCACATCAGCGGCGAGCTCGTCACCGTTGCCGGCGGTATGGAGGGACGCACGGTCCACGAATAGATCGCGGCGCCCTCTCGGGCGCCGCAAGGATCCAGCCGCAGGATGATTGCCGTCAGTCCCTTGGGAGGAATCCATTCCCTGGATCGGCAGTGCGCGGCGCGGGCTTGAGCGTCAAGCGCGCCTACCGCGGCTCGGCCCTCGGCCGTCACGCCTCGCCCCTACACTCGATCGAGTGAGCAGGTTCCTCGAGCGGCTCGCGTCGGGACCGCCGATCGTGGCGGACGGCGGCATGGGTGCGGTGCTCGCAAGCGCCGTCCCGGGTCTCCGCTGTCCCGAAGAGGCGAACCTGCGCGCGCCCGAGAGCGTCGTCGACGTGCATCTCGGCTACATCCGCGCGGGCGCCGAGCTGATCGAGACGAACACGTTCGGCGCGAACCGGCCCAAGCTCGCGCACCACTTCCTCGAGGACGACTTCGAGCGCGTGAACAGCGCGGCCGTGAAACTCGCGCGCGAGGCGCGCGAGGTGTCCGGGCGCGACGTCTTCATCGCCGGCTCGCTCGGGCCGCTCGGCGACGCCGAGCTCCACGGGCGCGAGCCGTCGGCGTTGTACGCGGAGCAGGCGCAGATCCTCGAGGGCCGCGGCGTCGATCTCTTCATGGTCGAGACGTTCTACGACCTCGTCGACCTCGAGACGGCGGTGACGGCGATCCGCTCGGTCTCGGCGCTGCCGATCGTCGCGCTCATGACCTTCGACAGCGACCGGCAGACGCTTGCAGGCGTTTCCGCGCGTGCGGCAGCGGCGCGGCTCAGCGAGCTCGACGTCGCCGCGTTCGGCGCGAACCACGGCGCCGGTCCCGCTGCGGCGCTCGGCGCGATCGCCGACATGGGCGGCGCCGGCCGGCCGCTCGCGGCGCTCCCGAACGTCGGCCTCGCGAGCATGTCGGGGCAGCGCATCGTCTTTCCGCATGCGACCCCCGCGTACTTCGGACAGTTCGCGGCACAGGCTCGCGCGCTCGGCGCAGCGATCATCGGCGGCTGCTGCGGCACGACGCCCGCACAGATCGCCGCGATTCGCGCTGCGATCGACGAAGGAGTCGAGCCCGCCGGCTCGCTACTCCTCCGCGAGCGCGAGGCCGTGGTGCCAATTGGACCGTCCGAGGAGCCGACGCAGCTGCAACGGCTGCTCGACAACGGCGAGTTCGTCGTCTCGGTGCAGCTCGATCCGCCGCTCGGCGCGAACCCCGAGGCTCTGCTGGCGACCGCACGCGCGGTTCGGGAGTCCGGCAAGGCGCAGCTCGTCGACGTGAACGACAACCCGCGTGCACGCGCACGCATGAGCGGGATCATGGCGTGCGTCGCGATCGAGCGGCTCACCGGCGTCGAGACGATCCCGCATCTGACGCCGCGCGACACGACGATCAACGGCCTCGAGTCGGTGCTGCTCGGCGCGCACGCGGAAGGTGTGCGGAACATTCTGTCCGTCACGGGCGATCCGCCGGAGGCCGGCGACTACCCGGGCATGCACGGCGTCTACGAGGTCGACTCGATCGGCCTCGTCGAGCTGATGGCGAAGCTGAACCGCGGCGAGGACTTCCACGGCCGCGCGATCGACGCTCCGACGTCGTTCTATCCCGGGGTGGCGGTGAACCCGACCGCCGACGACCTCGAGCTCGAGGCCGACCGCTTCCATCGCAAGGTCGCCGCGGGCGCGCGCTTCGCGATGACGCAGATCCTCTTCGACCTCGCACCGCTCGAGGCGTTCCGTGAGCGGGTCGGCGGCAGCTGGCCGATTCCGATCCTCGTCGGCGTGTGGCCGATCCGCACGCTCGAGCTGCTCATCCGCATGCACAACGAGGCGCCGGGGATGGTCGTGCCCGAGCACGTGCAGGAGCGGTATCGCCGTGCGGGTCCCGCCGCGCGCGAAGTCGGCGGGGAGCTCGGGCTCGAGCTGATCGCGGGCGCGCGCGAGCTCGCATCGGGCGTCTATGTCGTCGCGCCGTTCCGGCAGCCGTTGAACGTCGTCGACTTTCTCCCGGAGCTTCAGCCGGCGGCGCAGTCGCCGGTCGAGACCGGCCCCTGAGCCGACCGCGCGGCGCGCACGATGAGCTGGATCGGCACGCCGTAGCCGACGGGCGCGCCGATGCGCGCCGCGAAGATCATCGTCTGCACGTAGCCGTCGGAGTCGACGGCGGGCCCGCCGGAGTCGCCGTGGCGCACGCGGCCGGCGACAGCCGTGATCGAGCGTGAGACCGGACCGTGCCCGTACGCGTCGCGCGTCAGCACCGTCGCGGTGTCGCCGACTCGTCCAGGCGTCGCCGTGAGCGATCCGCCCTCGGGGTAGCCGACGATCGCGACCGCGCGACCCGGCTGCGCGTCGCTGCGCACGCGAAGCGGGTTCCGCGGGCCGGCGTTGCGCACCCGCAGAATCGCCAGGTCGTTCGTCGGGTCGAAAGCAACGACGTCGGCGCCGAACGAGCCGCTCGAGTGTGGGATCTGGACGTGTGTGTCGTGTTCGCCGGCGACGACGTGCGCCGCCGTCGCAACCTCGCGGCGCGAGATGAACCAACCACTGCCCTCGACGCCGAGGCCGCACGCCGTCCCGAGCACGCGGACGACCGAATCCTCCGCGTGCCGCACCTCAGGGTCACCGGCGATCGCGGGCGATGGCGGCTCGAGCGGCGCGGGCGGACCTGCGATCGCATGGATCGGGTCGAAGCTCGCTAGCAGGTGCAGCAGTTTGCGCGGCGGCACATGGTCGTTCAGGTTCCGCAGGATCTCGGAGCGCTGCGCCTCGCGGCGGAGCGACGTCTGTCCCGGCAGAAGGAGCGCGGTCGCGCCGAGCACCCAGACGAGCACGAGCCCGGTCGCCGCGCCGAAGAAGATGCCGCCCGCCGAGTCGAGCAGCCGGAGCGGCGTCAACTTCAGCCCGCCTCGGAGGAAGGAGCCGGCGAGCGACGCGAGCGAGTGGAGGAGCGCCGCGCCGGCGAGCGCGCCGACGAGGCTCAGGAACGGCGTCCAGCGCGAGGTCGATCCGCCGCTCAGCAGGTGCGGCGCGAGCCGCGACCCCGCGTAGGCCCCGGCGACGAGCCCGCCAAGCGAGAGAGCGCTCGCGATGAGCCCGCGCCGCCACCCGCCGAGCGCGGAGACGAGGACGACCGCGAGCGCGATCCAGTCGACGGTCGCCAAGGCGCCCAGTGTCGCAGCACCGTCGGCGCGACCGCCCGGCTACAATGGCGCGTCCACGGGGGCGTAGTTCAGCTGGTTAGAACGCCGGCCTGTCACGCCGGAGGTCGCGGGTTCGAGTCCCGTCGCTCCCGTCTTTGAAGTGCCTGCAAGCTCGTCATCGTCGAGCGGGGCTACGAGGGCGAAAACCGCTGACCTCGTAGTCGCAGGCGGGTCGGGTGACCCGCCTGCGTGCAGCGGAAGCGATGGTTGCGACCGATCCAGCCGCACTGACGTTCGCCGCCGCTTTACCTGTTCGACCTCCGGAAGTGGTGAGCGAGCACCTGGTCCACCGTACGCTTGCCGATCGCGATCCCATCCTCGACCGCGGAACGGAAATGGATGCCGCCCCAGATGCGGGCGTTGCCGACGTCGTACTCGAGATCCTTGACATCGGAGAAGTGACGGTCGCCCAGACCCGTCAGGCTCGGGACGGTGTAATCGATCTGCTGCGTCCCCAGGAATCTGGCGATCACGCGGCCCCCGGCCGGCGTGAGGCAGGAGTGTGCACTCGGATACTCCGGATGGTTCGGCGTGGCCGGGAGCAGCGGCGACCACGCGGGATCGCCGACGGTCGCGGGGTTGCCGTCAGTGTCGCCGGCGCGGATTGCGGTGATCGGCCGCCAGAACGCGTAGTGGTACTTCGCGTCGAAGCAGGCGATCAGAGCGTCGGCGTAGGTCACGGAGATCATCGCCATGAACCGTGCCGCACCTACGACGTCCAGATCATGGTCGAGGACGAACTTGCGGAAGGAGCCACGAGCCTGCTGCACCGGGGGCTCCGCCCAGAACCGGGCTGCCAGGGTCTGCTCGGCGGTCCGCGTCGTGCTCGTGCTCGAGCCGATCTCCTTGACCTCGTTGTAGTCGCGCGCCCACCGCTTGCTGTCGAGCGCCGGCGGCCCGTCAGGCCGGAACTGGTCGGCGGACTCGAGGCTGAACGGCCGCATCAGCCCTAGGTAGGTGCCGACCGGCGGCGTCGACGCCGTCGGGAGCCAGACCCCGGGAATCGGCGGGTTCGGCGCCGTATAGGTGACCGGCGTCCGGAAGCCGTCGCCGGCGCGAACGGCGATGACGAGAGCGGCGATGCCGTTGCCGACGGCGATGCCGTCCGTCTTGGACTGCCCGTCCGGGATCGTGGTCAGCGATGCCGCGTATGCCGGATCGAGAATCGTCGGCGCCTGAGCCGGGAGGTAGTGAACGAGAATGCTGTGTGCAGCCGCGGACACTGCCGCTTCAGCCGAGGTGCCTGCGGGCGCATCGACGTCGACCATGAAGGGCTCATACCCGCCTTTCACCGACATCACTGAGTCGTAGACCGCGATCGCGACGTAGGCGAAGATCGTGTGACCTTCGGCCGGCGACAGCCCCGCCGCACTGAAGGCCTGGGTGCCCACAGCGTCCCAGTTCGTGACTGACGTATCCGGTGGGCCTGCAGGGTGGTGGCTCGTAGCCTTGCTCGTGGCCGACGCGCAAAGCGCAACCGCCGCCACGAGCAGCGCGAGAACGATGAACCTCGTCTTCATGACACTCCTCCTCGTTGGGTTCCACACGAGGCTAGGAAGTCGCTGTCGGCGGGACTACGGTGGCGGCAGGCGAGTGCACAGGGGGCTGCCATCCCCGGAGACGGGATGTTGGGCCGCTTGACCAAGCCGGCTCGATGACGGACAACTTCCGGGAGCCCACGACCAGGAGGTCGATCACCCTGGAGGCTTCGCACGTCGAAGCGCTGCGGGACACACTCGA
>JBGPLW010000052.1:0-11265 GCA_041486645.1 Gaiellaceae bacterium
CGTTGCTGAAGCGCGAGGGGTACAGCGCCGCCTGAGTTTCGCGCAACCAGGTTTTAACCTGGTTGCAGTCGTTCTGACGGCTACGACTGCAACCTGACTGAAGTCAGGTTGCACGGGCCCCTTACGGGCCGTAGCGTCGGTAGCCGCCGGTCGTCGTCGTGCCGCCGGAAACCGCGGGCTTGACTTTCGCACCGGCGGCGTTCACCGCGTACCAGCGACCGCCGAAATGGTCGATGCCCTCACCCGTCGTCTGGCCGGCGCGCGCATCTGCCCCGAAGAAGTAGAGCGGGTGCCCGGCATAGACGACCTGGAGCGTGCCGTCCTTGCGTTTCGCGGTCGCGAGTAGTCCAGTCTTCACGCCGGCGCCGTTGAGGGCGGCGCCGTTCGTGAGGAACGGCGGCCAGGCGGCGGCGCACTGCCCGTAGCACGCGCTCTTCGCCGTCGAGTCCGCTTCGAAGAGGTAGAGCGTGCGTCCGCGAGCGTCGACGAGCACGCTGCCGAGCGACGTCGAGCGGAGCATCACCTTCGCGTGCCTCGGAGGAGAGGCAGTCGCCGCCGCGGCCACCGCAAGGGCAATGAGGACGGCGAGAGCGGCTTTCGTACCCATCGACGCACAGTACGCGCAGAGCGCCCGATCGGATTGTGGAGGGTCTGGCGCAACAGTGGCTGAGCCGCAGGGCCGCGCTGGACGCCGCGCTGCCGCGTCCTCGGTCGCCCCGATAGCACCACTATCGGAGCTCCCTGCGTCCTTGCATCGCGACGCCCATCGCACCCCTGCGACGAGCACCGTTGCGCCAGACCCTCCTGCTAGCCGATGACGGCTTCGCGCAGCGCGACCGCGACCGCCTGCGTGCGCGTGCGGGCGCCGAGCTTCGTCATCGCCCGCTGGGCATGCGCGCGGACCGTGTCGGGCGAGAGGAAGAGCGCCGAGCCGATCTCCGCGTAGGAGCCTCCGTCCGCGAGCAGGCGCAGCACCTCGCGCTCGCGCTCGGACAGCGCCTTGCGCTCGTCGGTGCGGCGCGTCGCCAGTGCGGCGGCAAGCACCGGGTCGACGTAGAGACCGCCGGCGGCAACCGTGTCGATGGCGCGTGAGAGATCTTCGAGCGGGGCATCCTTCAACGCGAAGCCGTGGGCGCCGGCATCGAGCGCGTCGGAGACGAGACCCTTGTCGGAGACCCCGGAATAGAGGAGCACCGCCGTGTCGGGCGCCGAGGTCGCCGCGCGGCGAGCGAGCTCGAGCCCGTCGAGACGCGGCATCTTGACGTCTGCGACGCACACGAGCGGGTGCGTCTCCTCGAGCACGGCGAGCGCCGCTTCCCCGTTCTGCGCCGTCCCCACGACCGTGAAGCCCGCCGCCGAGAGGTGGCGGGAAAGGCAGTCGATGATCGGCGGGTGGTCGTCGGCGATGACGACGGTGATTCCGGAACGGCTTCCTTTGTCCATGCTCTAGTTGTCGTCCTGCGAGAGCCCCGGCGGGATCATCACCCTGCCGTATTCGCTCTCACCCTTTTGGGGAGCGCCGCTTCCGGGCCACGGAGTACGTCGACCGTCCGGAGGCCCCGGGGAGCACCACGGCGAGCGCGGCCCGGAACTGCTCCGCCACGAGGCGCCCGGGGCGCAGCACGTTGTCCTGAGAGGGCCAGTAGGCCCAGGCGACCGCATCCGCAAACCGCTCGCAGGCGAGCGAATCGTGCGAGCCACTCCACCAGGACGAGCCGCCGAGCAGCAATTGCAGTTGCGCGCGCACCGGATCGGTGAGAAGCGCGAAGTCGACCTGGTGCGCGTACTCGTGCTGGATCACGCCCCACGAGAAGCGGCCGGAGTCGAGCAGGCTCGCGTCGAGCCAGATCTGGCCGGCGACGGCGTGTGGCCCGTCGCCTCGCCCGATATGGATCTCGATCGGGCCAGGCACGAGGCTCCAGTTGAAGCTGCTCGCGTTGAGCGCGGAGCGCACCTGCGCCTGCTGTGCGCGAGTGCCGCCGTCGAAGGCGTAATTGCCGCCCGCGGCGAGTGCTCCCGGCGTGACGACGAGGGCGAGGACGAACGGCAGGAGAAGGCGCTTGAGCATTGCCCTCTTGATGTCGCCGAGCCGCGCCGCCGCCGACACGCACCGCAGGGCAGAGCTCGTGTCGCCGTTGTGCTCGACCTCCGTGCGTCAAAACGCGCATCTGCGCGGAAAACGGCGGACCCTCCCGCAAATGGGGGAGCAAAGTAAGGCGCAGCTGGGAATCGACTGCGCGGCTCCTCGGCCGATGCTGTGAGGGATGACTGCCGTCGCCCCATTCCTCGGTCTCCCTCCGGTCACGACCCTCACGCTCGTCCGTGACGACGTCGCCGACGCGCTCGCGGAAGCGGAAGCGCTCGTGGCTGCCAACCGGCATGACGAGGCGGTCGCGCAGCTCGAGGAGCTCTGGCTGAACGTGCGCAGCGACCCGACGCTCGCGCTCCGCCAGCGCGTCGCACTCGCGTGGTCGGAAATGGTCCGGGGCAACCTCGAGCATGCCTGCGGTCTGCTCGAGCAGGCAGACGGGATCGTCCGATCGTCGCGCTTCGACGCCGCTGACCGCGCCGACGTGCTCTTCCGGCGCGGGTGCGTCGCCTTCCAGCTCGGCAACGTCGCCGCAGCGATCACCAAGCTCACGCGCGCAATCGAGATGAACGCGCAGTCTCCGCTCCCGCGGCCGCTCGTCGCCGCGAGCGCGCACGAGTGGCGCTCGCGCTGCTACCAGTTCCGCCGCGACTGGGACGCCGCGAGCAGCGACGCCGAGCGCGCCCTCGAGATCTCCTCCCGCATCGCCGACGAGCCCGCGCAGGCCCGCGCACTCTTCCAGGCCTCACTCGTTGCCGAGCGCAGGCGCGACTGGCTCGTCGCGCGGATGAGGGCCGAGCAGGCGCTCGAGCTCTTCCGGAAGCAGGACAACACGCTTGCCGTCGCGCGCATCCTCAACAACCTCGGCGGAATCAACTTCCTCCTCGGCGACACGAAGGCCGCGGAAGACCATCTCCTCGCCGCGATCGAAGCCGCAGACGCGGCCGGCAGCGAGCCGGATCTCGCCCAAGCCGTGAACTCCCTCGCACAGGTCTACCTGCGCACCGACCGGCCCGCGGAGGCGCGCGTGCGCGCTGAACGGGCTGCCGAGCTGCTTGCCGGCCGCGTGGACTTCCTCGACGAGCTCGTGAACGCCCAGCTCGTCGTCGCGCGCGCTCTCGCGGCCGAGGGCGACACCGACGGAGCCGCTGACTGGCTCGACCGCGCTGACATCGCCGCCGACGCGCTCGACTCTACGAGCCACCGCGCCGCGGCACTCGTCGCGCGAGGCGATCTCGTGCGAAGCCTCGGCGACGCGGATGCCGCTGCCGACTATTTCCGCTGTGCGGCCGAGTCGCTGCAAGACGTCAACTTCTGAGGAGGTGAATATGCGCTGGACTCTGCTCCTCACCCGTTACGGACTTCCCGTCGCCGCCCTCGCGTTGGGCCTTGGCGGCCACAAGGTCGGCATCTACGGCTTCTCCCGCGGCGCCTAGGAGATGTAGGACTCGCGGAGGGCGATGGCGACAGCTTGCACGCGCGTTGTCGCGCCAAGCTTCTCCATCGCCTTCTGCACATGCGTCCGCACCGTCTGCGGGGAGATCGAGAGAATGCCGCCGATCTTCTCGTTCGAGTTCCCCTCGGAGAGCAGGCGCAGGACGTCCCGCTCGCGATTGGTCAGCTCGCGGGTGCGGTTGCGCCGGCGCTGCGCGATGAGCGCGGCAGCCGCGGTCGGGTCGAGATACGTGCCGCCCTCCGCGACGATGCGGATGGCGCGAACGAGATCTTCCAGCGGCGCCTCCTTGTCGATCATGCCGCCGACGCCTGCGTCGAGCGCATCGCTCAGCAGCGCATCGTCGCCGTAGCCGGTGTAGAGGATCACGCGCGTCGGCGAGCCCGAGGCGGTCAAGGCGCGCAGCACGTCGAGCCCGCCGAGCCGCGGCATACGTGCGTCGAGCACCGCGACGGACGGATGGGTCTCCTCGATCTTGCGAAGTGCCTCTTCCCCGTCGCGCGTGCTGGCCGTGATCGTGACGCCGTTGTTGCTGAGGAAACGCGACAGGAACTGGAGCACGGACGGATGGTCGTCGGCGATAACGCAGGTGACGCTCATGCCGCGGACCGTTCCCGACACGCGACCAAGGCGTCGACGATGTCGGCATCGAACGCCTTGCCGCGCTCGGCGCACAGATAAACGAGCGCGTCTCCGTGCGACATGGGCGGCCTGTACGGGCGCACGCTCGTCAGCGCGTCGAACACGTCGGCAACCGCGACGACCCGGCCCTCGAGCGGGATCGCCCCACCGCGCAGGCCGCGCGGGTACCCACTGCCGTCCCAGCGCTCATGGTGCGTCCAGGCGACGGTTGCGGCCAGCTCGAGCAGCTCGCTGCCCGACCCTGCGAGGAGCTCCCTCCCGACGTCCGCATGCTTCTGCATCAAGAGGCGCTCCTCGGGCGTGAGCTTGCCGGTCTTGCGCAGGACGTGATCGGCAACGGCGATCTTGCCGATGTCGTGCAGCGGGGCGGCGAGTCGCAGCAGTTCGACACGATTCGGATCGAGCGAGAGCGCCTCTGCGATTGCAGCCGCGTACGCGCCGACGCGCTCGAGATGCGAGCCCGTTGCGTTGTCGTGGTAGTCGACGACACGGCTCAGGCGAGTGAGCGTCTCCGCATACGCACGTTGCAGCGCGGACTCGGAAGCTGCACGGCGCTCCCCGTCGAGGCGGCGCCGGTGCAGCGCGTTCGTGAGGTCGATCAAGAGCTCGTTCGGCGCGAACGGCTTCGTGATGTAGCCGTAGGCGCCGAGCTGGAGCGCGGTGTTCACGACGCTGGGGTCATGCTCACCGGTGACCATCACCGTCGCAACGTCGGGCCGAGTCCGCACGAGCTCGTCGAGCAGCTCGAGGCCCGACCGTCCGGGCAGGCCGATGTCACAGAGCACCACAGAGAATTGCTGCTCCGCGAGCACCCGCCGCGCGTCGTCCACGGTGCCGGCCGCAACGCACTCGTGGCCGGCTGCGCCCAAGAGACGCATGACGAGCTTGCGCGTGGCCGGATCGTCGTCGACGCAGAGGATGCGCTCGCGGGTCATCCGGTCTCCAGAGGGCCGTCGTCGAGGGCCAACCGCACAGCGCGCGCGAGCTGCTCCGGCGCGAACGGCTTCTTCAGCAGGCGGCCTTCGGCCTGCTCGGCACCAGGAACGTGGTGGGCGTACCCGGACATGAACAGCAGGCGGATCTCGGGCCGGTCTTTGCGCACGCGAGTCGCGAGGTCGTAGCCGCTCATCTCGGGCATGACGACGTCGCTCAGAATCAAGTCGACGTGGTCCGCGTCCGCGAGAAGCTGCTCGGCTTCGCTCGGCCGGCCGGCCGCAAGCACCTCGTAGCCCGCACCCTCGAGCACACGGCGGACGAGCTCACGCACCGGCTCTTCGTCCTCGACGAGCAGGATCGTCTCCGTGCCCATCGGCAGCGACCCCTGCGCGACCTCCACCCACGACGTGTCATCGATCGCGCCGGACGCGACGGGCAGGTAGACGACCACCGAGGTGCCGCCGCTCGGGCGCGCCGCCACCTCGATCCCGCCGCCGGACTGCGCGACGATGCCGTACACGGTGGAGAGACCGAGCCCCGTGCCGACGCCGTCCTCCTTCGTCGTGAAGAACGGCTCGAAGACGTGTGGGAGCACGGCCTCGTCGATGCCCGAGCCCGTGTCCTCGACCGCAACCGTGACGTAGCGGCCCGGAAGGAGCGGCGGGGAGATGCGGCTCTCAACGCCGCTGAGCTCCGTTTCGCCGAGGGAGACGCGGACGACGCCGTTGCCGGAGATCGCATCACGGCCGTTCATGACGAGGTTGAGAAGCACCTGCTCCATCTGCCCGGGGTCGGCGACGACGGGCGACGCCGACTCGTCGAGCTCGAGCTCGAACTCGAGATCCTCGCGGAGCGAGCGGCGCAGGAGCGACTCGACGCCGCGGACGACCTCGACGAGGCTGAGGAGCCGTGGCTGGAGTGCTTGCCGGCGGCCGAACGCGAGCAGCTGGCGTGTCAGGTCTGCGGCGCGGTCGGCCGCCTTCATGATCTCTTCGACGTCGTCGATCTGCTGCGAGTCCTCGAGCGACCCACGCAGCACGCTGCCGTAGCCACGGATGACGAGCAAGATGTTGTTGAAGTCGTGCGCCACGCCGCCGGCGAGCTGGCCGATCGCCTCGAGCCGCTCGGCCTGCACGAGGCGCGACTCGAGCGCGCGACGCTGCGTGATGTCGCTTCCCGTGATGACGATGCCCCGGACAGCCGGATCGTCGAGGAGGTTCAGTGCGAACGCCTCCACCACGCGCCAGCTGCCGTCCTTGTGGCGCGCCCGGTACTCGCACGTGTGCGGCGCACCCGGATCCGCACCGGCGCGCAGGAAGACGTCAGCAAGAACTTGTTGATCGTCGGGATGGACGAAGTCGAGGGACGTGACGCCGACCATCTCGGCGGACGTGTAGCCGAAGAAACGCTGGACCGACGGGCTGATGTAGCGCATGACGCCCTCGGCATCGAGGATCGCCGTGATGTCGTGCGAGTTCTCGATCAGCGCACGGAAGCGTGCTTCGCTCTCCCGCAGCGCCTGCTCGGTCGCCGCGTTGGCAGCAATCAGTTCGCTCGTGCGTTCCGCGACGAGCCGTTCGAGCTCCTGCTCCTGCATCGAGGTGGTCATCCACGTGAAGCTTCGCGTACTCGAGGCAACACCGAAAGCGCGTTAAACCACATTTCGCACTACGGCGAATCGTGATGCGCGGCTACTCCGAATCGGGTTTCCGCGTCACCTGTTCTGTGTGTTCTCGATCGCTTCGGGCAGATACACCGAGAAGATCGAGCCGTGGCCGAGCTCACTGTCGACGACGATCGTGCCGCCGCTCTGCTTCGCGATCCCGTACGACGCTGCGAGACCGAGCCCGGCGCCGCGCCCGACGTCCTTCGTGGTGAAGAACGGCTCGAAGAGATGCTCGAGGGTCCGCTCCTCGATCCCGGCGCCGAAGTCCTCGACGGACACGACGGCGTAGCTGCCTTCCTCGACGTCGGCGCGGCCGTCGCGCGGCTCGCGGGCAACGTCGGCGTTGGCCGTCCGGACGACGATCGACCCCCGTCCGCCGGTTGCGTCGGCGGCATTCGCCATCAGGTTGAGCAGCACCTGCTGGATCTGTGCCGGGTCGACCCGCGCCCGGCACACAGCCGGGTCGAGGTCGTAGACGACCTCGACGTCATCTCCGACGATCCGTCCCGCCATTTCGCCGAGCTCTTCGACGAGTCCGTTGAGGTCGACGATCTGCGACTGCAGGGTCTGCCGGCGCCCGAGCGCGAGCAGCTGCGCCGTCAGGTCGGCGGCGCGGCCGGCCGCCAGATCGATCTGGGCTGCATCGTGGTGCTCGGGAGTGCCCGCCGCCGAACGCGCAACGAGCAGCTGCGCGTACCCGCGAATCGCGGTCAGCATGTTGTTGAAGTCCTGCGCCACGCCGCCGGCGAGGCGGCCGACGCTCTCGAGCTTCTGGGCGCGCCAGAGCTCACGCTCGAGCGCCTTCCGTTCGGTGACGTCGCGCAACACGGCGAGATGCCTGCCCGGAAGGACATGGGCCTTCGCCGAATATTCGATCTCACGTTGCGACCCGTCGCCGCGAGCGAGCACGTGCGCGCCGGTCGCCTCACCGCTCGCGAGGAACCCGCGCCAGAGCTCGGCGACATCGGTGCCCGTCTCCATGAACTCGCCAACCGGACGGCCGACGAGCTGGTCCCGCAAGAGCCCGAAGAGCGCGCAGGCTGCCGGGTTCGAATCGACGAAGCAGCCGTCGTCGCCGATGAGGAGCACCGCCTCGAACGCGTTGTCGAACACGGCGCGGAACATCCGCTCGCTTTGACGCCGCGCAGTGACGTCGATCAGGAATCCGCGCTCACTCCGCGCGACGCCGTCATTGTCGTAGATCGTCTCCATGCGGTCGAGGACCCAGCCGACGCTCCCGTCCGAACGGACGACGCGGTATTCGAGCTCGAACGGCTCGTGGCGCTCGCGTGCCTCCGCCTCGGCTCGCGTGACGATCACCAGGTCGTCCGGATGCACGACGCGATCCCACAGCTTCGCGTCCGCGAGCCAGTCCGCCACCGGATAGCCGAAGAGCTCCTCGATCTGCGGGCTGACGAACGTCGTCCGGTACGAGGGCTTGATCTCGTTGACGTAGGTGACGAGCGGCAGCTGCTCGATCAGGCTGCGATACCGCTGCTCCACTGCGGCTCGCTCGGCTTCGGCACGGCGCTGGTCGGTGATGTCCACGACGATGCGGCCGTACTGCGTCGCCACGTCGGTCTCGATCGGGAACAACGACGCGAGCGCCGTCCTGCGCTCCCCGTTGCGCTCGACCTCGATCTCCAGGTCGCGAATCGGGACGCCCGTCCGCTGCACCTGCGCGAGCATCGGGCTCGCGCGCTCCGCCACCGAGGGAGCCACCTCCGCGAGCGTGCGGCCGACATGGTCCGCCGCGGCGACCCCGTTCACGCGAGCCAGGGCCTCGTTGACGCGGATGTAGCGCCCTTCCGCGTCGCTGATGCCCAGGCCGACCGGCGAGTCGCGGAAGAACGCCTCTGCCTGCGCGCGCTCCGCCGCGAGCTCGCGTTCGAGCGTCTTCTCGCGCGTGATGTCGCCGAGATAGCCGTGGACGTAGAGCTCGCCGTCGTCCTCGCAGGCGACGACGCCGACATCGCGAACCCACACCTCTCGTCCGTCACTCGCGGTGACGCGGTACTCGACCGACATCGGCTCGTGTGTCTGCTGGAGCCGGTCGAGCGCGGCGCGGAAGCGCAGCAGATCGTCCGGTGCGATGCGTGACGACCAGAACTCGTTGTCGGCCATGCATTCAACCGGCGTGTAGCCGAAGAGCGGCTCGAGCTGCGAGCTGACGTAGAGCGAGGGGAACGGCGGCTCGAGACGGAGCGTGTACGTGACGAGCGGCAGCCGCTCGACGAGCATGCGACTGCGTTCACTCTGTGCGGCGCTCATCACGCGGTGCGTCCTAGCGCGGGACCACTCGGTGGAGTTCTTCGACGGAGATGAGCCCCGCTTCGACCTTGCCGAGACCGTCGCTCCAGAGCGAGCCCATGCCGCCTGCGCTCGCCGCACGAACGATCTCTTCGTACGACGCGCCGGCGGCGATGAGGCCGCGCAGGAGATCGTCGACGATCAGGAACTGAAAGACGCCGATCCGGCCGCGGTAGCCGGCCGTGCAATGCGCGCAGCCTGTCGCGTGGAAGAACGTGCGCGGGCCGCTGTCGACCGGGAGCCCGAGCGACTGGAGGAGGTCGTCGGACGGCTCGTACGCCTCGCGGCAGTAGAGACAGAGGCGGCGCGCGAGCCGCTGGGCGATCACACCTGCGAGGGCGGCGCTCACGACGTAGTGCTCGACACCCATCTCGACGAGACGCGTGACCGCGCTCGTCGCGTCGCCCGTATGGAGGGTCGAAAGGACGAAGTGCCCGGTGAGCGAGGCCGAGAGCGCAAGCTGCGCCGTCTCGTGATCGCGGATCTCGCCGACCATCAGGACGTCGGGATCGCCGCGCAGCACCGAGCGGAGCGCCGCCGGGAACGTGACGCCGAAGAGCGGATTCACCTGGATCTGGTACGTGCCCGGGAGCTCGTATTCGACCGGATCCTCCACCGTGATGACGGTGCGGTCCGGGCGCGCGATGTCCGCGAGCGCCGTGTTCAGCGTGGTCGACTTGCCGGAGCCGGTCGGCCCCGTGACGAGGAGCGCGCCGACGGCGCGGTCGACCAGGCGCTCGATCTCCATCTGCATCGCATTCGAGAGACCGAGGTCGGTGAACGACGGCGGCGTGCGGAGCTTGCCGAGCAGGCGGAGGACGACGCCTTCGCCGTGGACGGTCGGCAGAACGGCGGCCCGCACGTCGATCGCGCGGCCGGCCGTGGTGCGGATTGCGAATCGTCCGTCTTGCGGGCGGCGGCGCTCGGCAACGTCGAGCCCGGCCATCACCTTGATGCGAGAGACCGCTGCTGAGGCTTCCTCCGGCGTCATCGTCGAGTGTTCCTGCACGACGCCGTCGACACGGAGGCGGACGAAGTAGGAGAGCTCGGAAGGGATCACATGGACATCGCTGGCCTGCGCAGTCACGGCGGCACTCAGAATCGCGTCGACGGCACGAACGGCAGGAGCGTTGTCCGCGAGTGCGCCTTCGATCAACAGCTGCTCGGCGTCGAGCGTGCCGCCGCGCGCGAGCTCGTCGAGGATCTCGCGCACGTCCTCGAGGGCGGCGAGTGAGACGACGACCGGCCGACCTGTGACGCGCTCCAGCTCGGCGACGGCGGCGGGCGAAGGGTCGGTGAGCGCGACATGGAGCATGTCATCGACCAGGTCGAAGGGGACGGCGTCCAGATGCTCGAGCACGTCGAGCGGCGCGGCGCGCACGGCGTCCGGGTTGAGAGCAATGTGCGCGAGCTCGACGTACGGAAGCCCGTGCTGTGCGGCGAGCGTGCGGCCCCGGACCGCGGCGAGGCGATCAGCCATGGCTGATCGCGCGGACGCGGGACTCGAGCTCCTGCGGACTGAAAGGCTTTGTGACGTACACGTCCGCGCCTGCGTCCGCGCCTGCAGCGACGTCCACGTCACGCGCACGTGCCGTGAGAAGGATCACCGGCACGTCCAGGTTCTCCTCGCGCATGCGCTTCGTCACCTCGAGGCCGGTCATCTCCGGCATCGCGATGTCGAGGATCGCGAGATCCGGATGCCGTTCACGTACAAGCGCGAGGGCCTCGACGCCGTTACGCGCCGAGATGACCTTGTAGCCGGAGCGCTCGAGCCGCACGCGCACGAGCGTGAGGATGTCGACGTCGTCGTCGGCGACGAGTACGAGACGTGGAGTCATGCTCGAAAGATCGGCCCCGGTTCCGGCCTGGCCCATCCGCCGTCCGCCGTACGGACGACCGCTCGCATCCCGCGGAGTTCGTCCCCTAGACGGGGGAGGGCGTGAGCGCGGTGACCGCGGTTTCGAGCGCCTCGACTGTGAACGGCTTCTCGAGGAGCGCAACGATGCCGGTGTCGAGGAAATCCGCGCTCTCGGGGTTCTGGCCCATGCACACGATCGGGATCTCCGGGAAGAACATGCGCACGCGCCGGGCCTGCTCGACGCACCAGGGGGTTGCCGGCTCCAGGAGGAGCAGGTCGCCGCGAGGCGGAACCTCGACGTGCCGATCGAG
>JBGPLW010000053.1:0-11252 GCA_041486645.1 Gaiellaceae bacterium
CGTCGTCGACGACGAAGTAGAGGTCGAGCTGCGCCTCCGCGGCCTTCACGCCCTCGAGCTCGAGCGAGAGGATCAGCCTTTCGATCCCGGCGCCGAAGCCGATACCCGGCGTCGGGTCGCCGCCGATCTCCTCGACGAGATAGTCGTACCTGCCGCCGCCGCAGATCGTGGAGGCCTGCGTGCTCTCGTCGGGCCCGAGGAACTCGAACGTCGTGCGCGTGTAGTAGTCGAGACCGCGGACGAGCGTCGGATCGACGGTGTACGCAACGCCGTAGCGGTCGAGAAGGGCACGCACCTGCGCGAAGTGCTCCGCGCATTCGTCGCAGAGCGACTCGCCGATCTTCGGTGCGTCCCGCAACGCGGCGCGCACGTGCTCGTTCTTCACGTCGAAGACCCGCAGCGGGCTCGTGGCGCGCTTCTGTCGGGCTTCGTCGTCGAGAACGTCGGCGTGCTCGTCGAGCCAGGCGTTCAGCCGCTCGAGGAATGCCGGACGGCAGTTGCGGTCGCCGATCGAGTTGAGCCGGAGCTCGTACTGCTTCACCCCGAGGTTGCGAAGCAATGCGTCATAGAACTGAAGCACCTCCGCGTCGACCGCCGGATCGGCGGAGCCGATGTTCTCGAGCGAGAGCTGGTAGTGCTCGCGGTAGCGGCCGCGCTGCGGCGCTGCGTAGCGGTACATCGGCGCAAGCGTGTAGAGCTTCACCGGCTGCGGCTCGCGGTGCATGCCGTGCTCGACGTACGCCCGGCAGATCGGCGCCGTGCCCTCCGGGCGCAGCGTGAGCGAGCGGCCGCCCTCGTCCTCGAAGGTGTACATCTCCTTCTGCACGATGTCGGAGCCCTCGCCGGCCGTCCGCTTGAAGAGATCCGTGTCTTCGAATCCCGGCGTCTGGATGCGGCGGTACCCGTAGACCGCGCACAGCCGCTCCATCTCACCGGTCACGCGCTGCCAGAGCGGCTGGTCGGGCGGGAGGACGTCGTGCGTGCCGCGAGGCGCCTGGATGCGCGTCACGCGCGGAGCTCCGCGAGGAACGGGTTGCGCTCGAGCTCGACGCCGAGCGTCGTCTCGGGGCCGTGCCCCGGGTAGACGACGGTCTCGGGCGGATAGCGGTCGACGAGCGTGCGCACGGAGTCGAGGAGCGTGTCCCAGTCGGCGCCCGGGAGATCGACCCGGCCGACCGAGCCGGCGAAGAGCAGATCGCCGCTGAAGAGGCAGCCGTCCGTGAAGAAGGCGACGTGTGCGGGCGAGTGCCCCGGAATCGCGATGCACTGGAGCTCGAGGCCCGCGACCGCGATCGTCTCACCGCCCTCGAGCAGGTGGTCGGGGACGTACGAGCGTCCGGGCACCCCCGCTGGCGCGAACTGCGGATATTGCTCGAGGCGGTCGCGTTCACCTGCCGGCATATAGACCGGTGCGCCTGTGCCCTCGGCGAGGTCGGCAACGCCTCCGACATGGTCGAAGTGACCGTGCGTGATCAGGATGGCGGCGCAGGTGGTGCCGCTCCGGTCGAGCTGAAGCCGCAGTTCGGCCGCGTCCCCGCCCGGGTCGACGACGACCGCTTCCGGCGCCCCGGGCTCGGCGCGCAGCACGTAGCAGTTGGTCTGCAACGGTCCAAGGGCATATCGGTCGACGACGAGGCTCACGCGGGCGAGTGTAACGGCGTGCATGTGTAGCCTTTGGCGTGTCCGGACACGGAGGCACCATGCAGCACTGGAAGCTCTACGAGATCGACACGCCGGACGGCTCGCGCTCGCCGGTCGTGCTCCACTCCGAAGACGGCGAGAGCCGCGTCGTGCTGATCGCCCTCGAACCCGGTCAGGAGCTCGGCGACCATCAGGTGACGGAGGCGGCGCTCCTGCTCGTCGTCTCCGGCGAGGCGCGGATCGAAGCCGGCGGCGAGACGATGCGGGCGGTCGCCGGCGACCTCTTCCGCTTCGACCCGAACGAGCGGCACGCGATCTCGAGCGAAGGCGGCGTGCGGATGCTCCTGATGCTCGCGCCGTGGCCGGGCGACGGCCACTACCGCGGCAACGCGCCCGCGGGCGCTACCGCTTCTTAGGCCCCGGCGCGCCGCCCTGCCGGGCCTGCCACCGCTTGTACGCGAAGCGGTCGATCGCATACGTGAACGGGACGAAGAGCAGCGTGTACATCGCCGTCAGCTGGAGTGCGACGGCGTACTTCGCGTTTCCCTTGCCGCCGAAGAACGAGAAGAAGACGAAGACGACGGCACCGAGAATTGCGGCGCGCTTCAACGAGCGCTTCCACGACGGCGGCTGCGGTGTCCGGCCCGAGCGGCTGCCGCGCGCCTGTGGGCGCTGCGCCGGCTTCTTCGCAGAAGCGGCCTTGGCGCCGTTCCGGCGCTCCTTCGGCGCGAGGAGCTCTTCGGGAACCTCGTCGACCTCGTTGCCGTCGTCGTCGACGTACACGAACTCGTACTCGTGCCGCTTCGACTTCGCCTCGCGCCGCTTCTGTTTTCTCGACGGCATGCTGCGCTAGCCTAGCTCGCCCCCGACGATCACCCGGGCCACGAGGTCGCCGCCGAGGTGGTACGCGAGGTAACGCCAGTCGGGTGCGTCGAGGAGGACGACGTCGGCGCGGTACCCCGGCGCGAGCCGGCCGAGCCGATCCGCCCGGCCGAGCACATGGGCCGCATTCACCGTGCACGCTGCGAGCGCCTCGGCCGGCGCGAGCTTCAGCTGGGTCGCCGCGAGCGAGCAGCAAAGCGGAAGGCTCTCGCAGAACGCGCTCCCGGGATTGAAGTCGGTGGCGAGCGCGACGGCGGCCCCGGCGTCGGCGAGCGCACGGCCGGGCGGCATCGGCCTGCCGAGAAAGAGCGCGCTCGCGGGCAGCAGCACGCCGACGACGTCGCTCGCGGCGAGCGTGCGCACTCCCTCGTCGCCCGTCACTTCGAGGTGATCGACCGAGCGGGCGCCGAGCTCCACCGCGAGCGGGATCGCACCGCTCTCCGTGAACTGGTCGCCGTGGAGGCGCAGCGCGAGACCGGCGGCGCGGCAGGCCTCGAGATAGCGGCGCGCCTGAGCCGCATCGAACGCGCCGCGCTCGAGGAAGACGTCGGCGGCTTCGGCGATGCCCGCAGCCTCGGGCAGCACCTCTGTGAGCGCAAAGTCGAGGTACGCGTCGGCGTCGCCGTCGAACTCGGGCGGCACGGCGTGCGCGCCGAGCCACGTCGGGATGCCGCCGGCATCGCGGACAGCACGGAGCGACCCGAGCTCGGTGTCGCGGTCGAGCCCGTAGCCGGACTTCGCCTCGAACGTCGTCGTGCCGTGCCGGCGCATCCACCCGCGGTGCCGCTCGACGGCCGCGCGCAGGCCGTCCGTCCCCGCCTCCCGCGTCGCCCGGACGGTCGAGAGGATGCCGCCGCCGCGTGCGTGCAGATCCTCGTAGGTCGCGCCGCCCGCACGGAGCGAGAACTCGTCGACGCGGTCGCCGCCGAACGCCGCGTGCGTGTGGCAGTCGACGAGGCCCGGGATCGCGCAGAGCCCGCGCCCGTCGAGCTCGACGACCTCGCCGTCGATAGACGGCAGCTCGCGCATGCGTCCGACGCTCTCGATCGCGTCGCCGCGGCAAAGGACGTATGCGTCCTCGAGCACGTCGACCGTGCCGAGCGCGGCCCCGCGCAGCGGCGCGTCACGGCCCGCCGGCGTCGCGAGCTGCGCGAGGTCGCGGACGAGGAGCCGCGGTGCGGTCACGCGTCGCGGGGCGCCGACGGCATCTTGAGCCCGCCGCGCTCGGCGGCGTCGATCGCCTCGGGGTAGCCCGCGTCGAAGTGGCGCATCACGCCCGTGCCGGGGTCGGTTGTGAGCACGCGCTCGAGCCGTTCTGCCGCGTCGTCGGTGCCGTCCGCGACAACCACCATGCCGGCGTGGATCGAGAGGCCGATCCCGACCCCGCCGCCGTGGTGCACGCTCACCCACGTCGCTCCCGCTGCGACATTGACGAGCGCGTTCAGGATCGGCCAGTCGGCGATCGCGTCGGAGCCGTCGCGCATCGCCTCCGTCTCACGGTACGGCGACGCCACGGAGCCCGCGTCGAGGTGGTCGCGACCGATGACGATCGGTGCCTTGACCGTACCGCGTCGCACGAGCTCGTTCATCGCGAGCCCCGCCTTGGCACGGTCGCCGTAGCCGAGCCAGCAGATGCGGGCGGGCAGGCCCTGGAACGCCACCCGCTCGGGCGCCAGCTCGAGCCACCGCTGCAGGAGCGGGTCGTCGGGGAAGAGCTCCCGCAGCGCCTGGTCGATCGTCGCGATGTCGGCCGGGTCCCCGGACAGCGCCGCCCAGCGAAACGGCCCGATGCCGCGACAGAAGAGCGGCCGGATATAGGCCGGGACGAAGCCCGGGTATGAGAAGGCCTCCGTTACGCCGGCGTCACGGGCCTCCCCTCTGAGGTTGTTGCCATAATCGAAAACATACGCACCGCGCCGGACGTACTCGAGCATGCCCTCGACGTGACGCGCGATGGACGTGCGTGCGCGCCGCAGGTACTCGTCCGGATCGGACAGGCGCAGCGCATCCGCCTCGTCGACGGACAAGCCCGCGGGCACGTAGCCGTTCAGCGGATCGTGCGCCGCCGTCTGATCGGTCACGAAGTCGAAGTGCTCGCCACGCGACGCAAGCTCCGGCACGACGTCCGCGGCGTTCGCGAGCAGCCCGACCGACAACGCGCGTCCCTCCGACGCCGCAGCGCGGATGCGCGCAAGCGCGTCGTCGAGCGAGTCGGCCGCCTCGTCGAGATAGCGGGTCTCGAGCCGCCGCTCGATCCGGTGCGGGTCGACCTCGACGCAGAGGATCGCGGCACCGGCCATCGTCCCCGCGAGCGGCTGCGCGCCGCCCATGCCGCCGAGCCCCGCCGTGAGAATCGTCCTCCCCGCAAGGTCGGCGGAGCCGAAGTGCTTCTCGCCCGCGGCCGCGAACGTCTGGTACGTGCCCTGCAGGATCCCCTGGGTGCCGATGTAGATCCACGAGCCGGCCGTCATCTGCCCGAACATCGTCAGGCCCTCCGCCTCGAGCCGGCGGAACTCGTCCCACGTCGCCCACTTCGGCACGAGCAGCGAGTTCGCGATCAGGACACGCGGCGCGTTTTCGTGCGTCGTGAAGATCCCGACCGGCTTGCCGGACTGCACGAGCAGCGTCTCGTCGGCGCCGAGTTCGAGCAGCGCGCCGACGATCGCGCGCAACGCCTCGTGCGAGCGCGCTGCCTTCCCGGAGCCGCCGTACACGATCAACTCTTCCGGCTTCTCCGCCACCTCGGCGTCGAGATTGTTCAGCAGCATCCGCAGCGGCGCTTCGGTCGACCACTGCCGGGCGTTCAGCTCCGCTCCGCGCGGTGCGCGGATGCGCGAGAGATCGCCGCACAACGCCTCGACCCGGGCGGCAAGCGTCTCGGTCGTGCTCATCGGAGCGCTCCCACCTCGGCCTCCGCGGCTGCGACGAGCGAGCCGCCGCGGATCGCGAGCGCCACTTCCTCGATATCCGGGGCGAGCGACCGGTCGTCGCGAAGCCGCGGCGACAGCTCGCGCACGGCGCTGCGCGTCGCCTGCACCCCGGCGCCCGGCTCGAGCGGCGCGTGGAACTCGACGCCCTGCGCGCCCGCGAGCAGCTCGATCGCGAGGGCATGCTCGCAGTTTGCGAGTACCTGCCACGCCTTCAGCCCCGCCGTGTTGCCCATCGACACATGATCCTCCTGTCCCGCGCTCGTCGGGATCGAGTCGACCGACGCGGGATGCGAGAGCACCTTGTTCTCCGACACGAGCGACGCCGCCACGTACTGCGGGATCATGAACCCGCTGTTCAGCCCGCCGTCGGTCGTCAAGAACGCCGGCAGGCCGTCGGAGAGATTCGGGTTCACGAGCCGCTCGACGCGGCGCTCGGAGATGCTCGCGAGCTCCGAACACGCCATCGCGAGCGCGTCGAGCGCGAAGGCGAGCGGCTGTCCGTGGAAGTTGCCGTTCGAGACGAGCGCATCGTCGTCGACGAGAACGAGCGGGTTGTCCGTCGCGGCGTTGAGCTCGACGGAGATCGTGTACTCGCAATAGTCGAGGAGGTCGCGCGACGCGCCGTGCACCTGCGGCGCGCAGCGAAGCGAGTACGCGTCCTGCACCTTGTCGCACCAGCGGTGCGCCTCGTTGATCGCGGAGCCTTCGAGCAGACGCAGCACGTTCGCCGCCGAGTCGATCTGCCCGCGCAAGGGACGGAGCGCATGGATCTGCGGCAGGAACGACGTCCGTGAGCCCTGCAGCGCCTCGAGCGACAGCGCGCACGCGAGATCCGCTGCCTGAGTGAGTCGCCGCGCGCGAACGAGCCCGAGCGCAAGGAATGCCGCCATGAACTGCGTGCCGTTGATGAGCGAGAGCCCCTCCTTCGCCTCGAGGCGCGTCGGCTCGAGCCCGACGCGCGCGAGCGCCTCGAAGCCGGGCAGGCGCTCGCCCTCGACGAACGCCTCGCCCTCACCGATGAGCGGCAGGGCGAGATGCGCGAGCGGCGCCAGATCGCCCGACGCGCCGACGGAGCCGCGGCTCGGCACGACCGGCAGCACGCCGCGATCGAGGCACTCGAGCAGGAGCTCGACCGTCTCGATGCGCGCGCCCGAGTTGCCCTTCGCCAGCGTGTTCGCGCGCAGGAGCATCGCCGCGCGCACGATCTCGTCCGCGTACGGCTCCCCCACGCCGCACGCGTGCGAGCGCAGCAGGCGCAGCTGGAGCTCCTGGGTCAGCTCCTCCGGGATCGAGCGGTTGACGAAGCGGCCGAAGCCGGTGTTGACGCCGTAGGTGTGCTCCCGCGATCCGTGCGTCGCACGCTCGACGAGCGCACGCGCCGCGCGCATCTTCCCGCGCGCCGCATCCGAGAGCGCGGCGGGTGCGCGATCGACGGCGACAGCCCAGACGTCCGCGACGGTGAGATCGTCCCCGGTGAGGCCGATCGCGGTGCGCTCAACCACGCGGCGAGTCTAGCTCCGGCTCGGGCACCGGCTCACTCGCCGAGCAGCCGCAGCTCGAGGAGACGAGACGCGTCGAAGCCGTCGATCTGCAGCACGGCGCCGGCGGCAGCCGCTGCGGCGCCCGCAGGCATCAGGCCGACGAGCTCCGAACCGGCGATCTCGACTCCCCGCGCCGCAGCCTCGCGCTCGATCGTCTCGACGATCTCGTGCAGCGCCGACGCCTCCCAGTCCTCGACGTTCATGCTCACCTGCGCCTGGCCCGCGGACGGAAGGTCGAGGCCGAGCGCCCGCACGCCGGGGAAGCCGCCGTCCCGCTCACGCACGACGCTCGCGATCTCCCGCGCCACGTCGAGGGTTGCCCCGCGGAGATTGACGTTGAACGCGATCAGCGGCCGCCGTGCGCCGAGGATGACGCCGCCCGCCGCCGGATCGAGCCGTGGCGGCCCGAAGTCCGGCGAGAGCTCGCCCGCGTCGATACGGCGCTGCAGCTCCTCGGGCCCGCCGCGCCGGAAGAACGCGGGCCCGCGGCCACCGCCGACGTCGGCATAGAGGAAGACCGGCAGCTCGAGCTCCTCGCCCACGCGCCGCGCGAGCTTCAGCGCAGCCGCGGCGGCACGCGGCGCATCCTTGGGGCGGATCGGCACGACCGGAACGACGTCGGCGGCACCGATCCGCGGGTGGACGCCGCCGTGCCGGCGCAGGTCGATCCGCTTCTGCGCGCACGCGATCCCGGCGAACAAGGCGTCGACGAGCTCGTGCTCGCTGCCGACGAGCGTGAACACCGACCTGTTGTGGTCGACGTCGACGTGGACGTCGAGGAGCTCCGCGCACCTCGCGAGCTCGCGGCCGATCGCCTTGACGACCCCGGCGTCGCGGGCCTCCGAGAAGTTCGGCACAGCTTCGAGCGGCAGCTCCATCGGCCGTACTCTAGGACCCAAATGGAGACCGTGTGCGTCCGGGTGCGCCTGAAGCCGGGATCGCTCCCCCGCGTGCGGGCATGGGCGGCGGAGCTGAACAGCCGCCGGAACGAGGTGCTCGCCACGCTGAGAGACGAAGACGTCGTCGTCGAGTCGGTCTTTCTCGACGGCGAAGAGCTCGTCTACTACCTGAAGGCCGAGAACGTCGCGCACGCGCAGGCGGTGTACGCCCGCTCGCAGCACGCGATCGACTCGTACCACCGCGAGTTCAAGGACGAGACCTTCGCCGAGCAGCGCACGCTCGAGCTGCTGATCGACTTCGAGAACTTCTAGTCAGCGCGTCGCCGCGAGCACGCGCATGCAGTCCTCGCACACGTGCGGGGGGACGAGCCCGAGCCGCATGCCGAGGTAGAAGACGCGACAGCCGATGCAGAGGCCGAACGCGGCCTCGAGCGAGGCGAAGACGGCGAGCACCGCCACGAGGACGAGGGCCGCGACGTGGGCGCCCGCGGCGAACCAGAGCACCGTCGCATTGACGGTGAAGACCGCGCCGATCGTCTGCGCGAACCGCTTCGCAGGCCCGGGCGAGTACCGGTGCGCGACCTGGAGCCGAGGCGTCACCACCCGTGTGGCGAGCAGCCCGAGCGGGCTGAGCGTCGGCCCGGTCAGTGCCCGAGCCACGAAGCCGTACGCCAGTACGGGCAGGAGCCAGCCCTGCTGGAATGCCACCGTGACGACTGCGAGCACGGCGACCGTTCCTGCCACGACGCGCGCCGAGGTCTCGTTGACGGGGTTCGGAAACGAGAAGAGGCCGCGCATCTCTCGATCACGCTACCCACGGTGACCACTCGTAAGTCGGCATATCGCTCGCTCGCCTCGCTCGAGCGCGACACCGAGCGCTGCCGGGCCTGCGCCGACGCCGGGTTCCCGCTCGAGTCGCTCCCTGTCCGTGTCCCCGGCTCCGGCCAGCGCGCCTATATGTACGGACAGGCGCCGGGGATCGTCGAGGGCGAGGAGCGCCTCCCGTGGCGCGGCCGGGCCGGACAGACGCTTCGCCGCTGGCTCGAGCTCGACGAGGAGGCCTTCTACGGCACGTTCTTCTGCGCGTCGGTGACCCGCTGCTACCCGGGACGGGCGCCGAGCGGCCGCGGCGATCGCACGCCGACACCGCGCGAGCAGGAGCTCTGCGAGTTCTGGCGCGACTGGGAGATCCAGCTCCTCCGCCCCCGGCTGATCGTCGCGGTCGGGGGCCTGGCGCTCCGACGCCTGCTCGGGATCGTGCAGCTGACCGACGCGATCGGCGAGCGGTTCGAACGGCAGGGCATCCCTGTCGTCCCGCTCCCGCATCCGTCAGGTGCGAGCGGCTGGCCGCACGTGCCCGCGAACCGGGCGCGCCTCGACCGGGCGCTCGAACTCGTCCACGCGGAGCTGGAGCGCCTGTAGCCGCCGATACCCTTTCGAAGTGAGCGAGGGAGCCTGCCCCACGATGAGAACTGAGTCGCCCTGCCGCGTTGGACGGCACGAGGCCGCGTCCTCAGTCGCGCCGATAGCCGAGCTATCGACGCTCCCTGCGTCCTTGCCTCGCACTCGCCCACCGCACCAGGATCGACGAGTCTCACCGTGAGGCAGGCTCCCGTCCCCTACCGCTCGACGTTCGTACGGCTGCTCGGCTTCCTCAAGCCGTACCGCGTCGGCCTCGTCGTCTCGATCGTCCTCGCCGTCGGCTCGCAGGCCGCTCAGATCGCGCTCGTCTGGGTGACCGGCCGCGACGTGATCGACAAGGCGCTCGTCCACCGCGACTCGCATCGCCTCATGGTCTCGGTCGTGGTGATCGTCGCGCTCGGCGTCGTCCGGGCCGCGCTGATGGCGGGGCGCCGCCTCATCTCGGGCCGCCAGGCGCTCGACGTCGAGATGGACATGCGCAGCGGCCTCTACGCGCACCTCGTCCGCCTCTCGTTCGGCTTCTACGACCGCCACCAGACGGGCCAGCTGATGTCGCGCGCCTCGGTCGACCTCCAGGGCGTGCGGTTCTTCCTCGGCTACGGCCTCATCTTCTTCTTCCAGAACGTGCTCACCGTCGTCTCGGTGACCGTCGTCCTCTTCTTCTTCGAGTGGCGCCTTGCGCTCATCGTCCTCGCCGTGACGCCGGTCCTCGTCGTCCTCGCATACCGCTACAGCCACGTCACGCACCCCACGCTGCGCGACGTGCAGCAGAAGCTCGCCGACGTCGCAACGGTCGCCGAGGAGAACATCGTCGGCGTCCACGTCGTGAAGGCGTTCGCGCAAGAACCGGCCGAGCAGGCGAAGTTCACGCGCCGCAGCGAAGCCGTCTTCGACCAGACGGTGCGGGCGAACCGCCAGCGGGCGACGTACGTCCCTCTCATCTCGTTCGTCCCGCTCCTCGCCCAGGCCGCCGTGCTGCTTGCCGGCGCGCGGATGGTCTCGCACGGCTCGCTGACGCCGGGCGGCTTCGTCGCATTCAACCTCTACCTCGGCATGCTCGTGATGCCGCTCCGCGCGCTCGGCATGTGGATCGGCCAGGCACAGCGGGCGACCGCGGCAGGCGAGCGCATCTTCGAGGTGATCGACGAGCCGGAGGACGTGGCGGACGCGCCCCGTGCGCGCGATCTCCCGCCGGGGGAGGGGACGATCCGCTTCGAGCACGTCTCCTTCGCGTACCGGCTGGACCGCCCCGTCCTGCGCGACGTCGACCTCGAGATCGCGCCGGGCACCACGATCGCCCTGATCGGGCACACGGGCTCGGGCAAGACGACGCTCACCTCGCTCGTGCCGAGGTTCTACGACGTCACCGGCGGCCGCGTCACGATCGACGGCGTCGACGTCCGCGACCTCAAGCTCCACTCGCTGCGGCGCGCGATCGGCGTCGTCGCGCAGGATCCGTTCCTCTTCTCGGCCTCGGTCAGGGACAACATCGCGTTCGGGCGCGGCGACCTCTCGCACGACGAGGTCGAGGCCGCAGCCCGTGCTGCGCAGGCGCACGAGTTCATCGAGCGTCTGCCGAAGGGCTACGACACGGTGATCGGCGAGCGCGGGATCACGCTCTCCGGCGGCCAGCGGCAGCGCATCGCGATCGCCCGCGCGCTCGCGATCGACCCGCGCATCCTCATCCTCGACGACGCGACCGCCTCGGTCGACGCGACGACCGAGGCGCACATCCGTGCAGGGCTCCGCTCCGTGATGCGCGACCGGACGACGCTCATCATCGCCCACCGCCTCTCCACCATCGCGCTCGCCGACGAGATCGTCGTGCTCGACGACGGGCGCATCGCCGCGCGCGGCACGCACGACGAGCTCGCGCGCACGAGCGAGATCTACCGCGAGATCTACGAGCACGGCCTGCTCGAGCGGCAGTTCGCCGA
>JBGPLW010000054.1:0-11192 GCA_041486645.1 Gaiellaceae bacterium
CAACACGACGACCGGCAGCCTCGACGTCGTCGTCCGTGACACCACCGCGCCGCTCTTGACGGTTCCGGCGACGCAGACGGTGGAGGCGACGAGTGCTGCGGGCGCGGTCCTGGGCTACCCGGCCGCGAGCGCGACGGACGCGGTCGGCGTCGCCTCGATCACCTACTCCCAGGCGTCGGGCTCGGTGTTCGCGCTCGGGACGACGCACGTGACCGTGACCGCGAAGGACGCAGCGGGCAACACGTCGACCGGCACCTTCGACGTCGTCGTCCGTGACACGACCGCGCCGCTGCTCACCGTGCCGGCGACGCAATTCGTCGAGGCGACGAGCCCGGCCGGCGCAGCCGCGGGCTATCCGGCGGCGAGCGCGACCGACGCGGTCGGCGTCGTCTCGATCACCTACTCGCAGGCGTCCGGGTCGGTGTTCCCGCTCGGGACGACGCACGTGACCGTGACCGCGAAGGACGCGGCGGGCAACACGACGACCGGCAGCTTCGACGTGATCGTCCGCGACACGATCGCCCCGGTTGGGACGCTCGTGATCTCCAACGGCCTCCCGGCGACCCGCAACCGCCTCGTCTCGCTCAGCCTCGACTTCACCGACGCCGTCGGCGCCGTGACGATGCGGTACTCCGTCGACGGCGGCCTGACCTGGAGCGCCTGGGAGGCGTACGCGAGGATGAAGAGCGTCATGCTCTCCGGTTCGGACGGCCGGAAGACGGTCGTCGTGCAGGTCGCAGACGCAGCGGGCAACGTCGGGAGCGCGAGTGCCTCGATCGTCCTCGACACGACCCCGCCGATCGTGATCGTCGGCGTCACGCAGGGAACGGTCTGCGACATCTGCCAGACGCTCACCTTCTCGTACACCGTCACCGACGCAGCCGGTGTCGGCTCCGTGATCTCGACCGTCGACGGCATCCCGATCGAGAACGGCGGCGTCATCGACGGATACACCTTCACTGCCGGAGCGCACACGATCCGGATCGACGTCGTCGACATTCTCGGCAACACGGGTAGCGTCTCACTCACGTTCGAGGTGCACGCGACGATCGAAGGCCTGATCTGCGCAGTGAAGCGCGCCGTCCGCGAGGGCACGATCGACGCGCAGCAGGAGCAGCCGCTCCTCGCCAAGCTCGAGGCCGCGCTCGCGTCGCGCAACCGCGGCAACCGCACGCCGGAGATCAACCAGCTGCAGGCCTTCATCCACGACATCGAGGCGCAGACGAACAAGAAGATCCGCCCCGCCTGGGCCGGACGTGCGACCGGCTGGACGCTGGATCTGATCGATCGGATCACTGCCGGCAAGGCGTAGCTGGGACCGGTCGATCAGGCGGCCCCCGCTCGCGCGCCCTATCGGTCGCCCTCGTTTGGCAGTACCGTCCTGCCATGGGCCGGAGGGGTCGGATACTGGCGGCAGCCGCCGCCTGCCTGTCTGCGTTCGTCGCGGCGCCCGCCGCATTGGCCGACGACTGGTTCCCGCATCCGGCCGACGCGACGTGGGCGTACGAGTGGTCGGACAGCGTCTACTCGAAGTCGCCGGTGAAGGAGAAGGTGACGGTGAAGGAGCAGTCGGGCCGCTCGTTCACGCTTGCCTGGACGACCGTCGGCCAGGACAACGCCGCCGATGCACCGACGAGCGTGGGCACCGTCGCCTTCCAGGAAACGACCGCAGGGCTCATCAACACGGACTGGTCGTCGAACCCGCCGCCGACCGACTTCCCCGTGCTCTGTCCGCAGATCGGCGGTTGCAACAACAGCCTCGCGAGCACGTTCTATCTCCTCATCTGGGGAAGCCGAGGCCCGGTGCTCGCAGAGCCTCTGCTCCAGGGCGCGAGCTGGGCCGGCACGGGCGGCGGCTCGAACGACGTGACGAGCACGAACACCTACGTCGGCACCGAGAAGATCACGGTGCCCGCGTTCACCGGTCCGGTGACCGCGTTCAAGGTCCGCAGCGAGCTCACGCAGGCAGGCGCGCTCGGCGACCCGTACGGGAGCGGCGTGCGCATCGTGTGGTGGGTGTACGGCGTCGGCCCCGTGAAGATCGAGTTCGATCACGCAGGCGGCTCGGAGGCGCCGATCACCACGGCTGTTCTCGACTCGACGAACCAGACGTCGAAGCCGCCGCCCTCGGACGCGAACTACTTCCCGCTGAAGCAGGGCCTGAAGGCGACCTACCGGTGGACGAACGACCGGTACCTCAAGCGGGGAGTGGTGGAGGCGTTCACCTGCGACCAGGTCGCCAACGGGACCGCCCGGTTCAGCGTCAAGAGCGTCTCGGGCCCCATGCGCGTCGCAGGCGCGTACGGCTTCACGCTCCGCACCGACGGGCTCACGAACCTCTGGACGTACGCGAAGGCCGCTTCGCTCGCGAAGCTGCCGCTGCTCGGCCCGTCCGCGCTCCCAGCCGACAAGCGCCGCCGCTTCTTCACGCCGTTCGACCTGATGACGTTCGGCTTCAACCCGATCCTCCCGGCGTATCCTGCGGTCGGCGCGACGTGGGGGTCCAAGCCGACCGGCCGCGACTTTCAAGTGTTCGGTGTGAACGGCTACTCCAAGATCGTCGGCACGGAGACGGTGAAGGTGCCCGGCGGCACGTTCAAGGCGATCGTCGTTCGCTCTGCGCTGACGCAGCCCGGCTTCAAGTTCGGCAGCGGCACCCGTACGGCCTGGTTTGCCGCTGGGAAAGGACTCGTGAAGCTCCTTTGGCGCCACGGTGACGGCAGCGTCTCTACGGTCGAGCTCGTCAAGTAGCGCCGTGCGCGCCTTCGCGCTCTGCGCGGCGCTTGCTGCTCTGCTCGCGGTCGCGGCCTGCGGTGGCACGAGCGCGCGCCGTCACGCCGTCAGCGCGTACATCGAGAAGGTGAACGGCATCCAGAAGGAGATGCAGCGGCCGCTTCTGAGCGTCACCTACACGTACCGCACGTACGGAAGGCGGGGGACGCCTTTGACGAAGTCCGTTCCCGGGCTGCAGGCGGCGGTGCATACGCTTGCGGGCCTGCGCGTTCGCATTGCGGAGCTCGAGCCACCGCCGGACGCGCAAGCTCTCCATAGCCACCTCCTTCTCTTCGCCGCACGCGAGACCGCGTTCGCGCGCGAGGTGCTCGGCTTCGCGGAGTATGTGCCGGCATTTCGTCTGACGATGAAGCCGCTCGCGGCAGTGAACGCGTCGTTCCGGCGTGCCCTCGCCTCTGCGAAAGGGCCCACGAGACAAGCGGCGGTCCTTGAGCGGTATCGCTCGGCGCTCGAGCCTGTCCTCGCGCGGCTCCAGCGGCTGCACCCGCCGCCGATCCTCCTGCCCCTTCACCGTAGTCAGCTCGCGTCACTCCTCGGCGTGCATCGCGCAGCCACGTCTCTCGCGCGTGCGCTTCGCCGTCAGGACAAGACCGACGTCGGTTCGCTCTTGCGAAGCTTCGAGACCGCGTCGCAGTCGGCATCGACCGTCCGCGCACAGCGCGCCCAGATCGCTGCCGTCCGCTCGTACAACCGCCGCCTGTTCGAGATTCGCTCGATCGCTTCGCGGATCGAGCACGACCGGGTCGTGCTCAACGACCGCCTCGGCTGATCAGTCCGCGGTGATCTCGAACGCGATCTCGTCGACGTAGCACCAGCTCCAGTCCTCGCCGGGCTCGGCGGAGCGGGCAACTGGATGGCCGTCGTCGCGCGCGTGCCGGCTCGCGTGCCTGTTCGATGACGAGTCGCAGCAGCCGATCTTTCCGCAGCTCGCGCACATGCGCAGGTGAACCCAGGGGCTGCCCGTCTTCAGGCACTCCTCGCAACCGGCGATCGACGCCGGCAGTGCGGTCACGCGAATCTGGTCGAGATGCGTGCAGACCGGCATCGGCCGATCTCCTACTGGAGGTAGCTCTCGACGGTCGTCTCGCTCCGGAGGCCGACGTTCTCCTCGTTGCCGCCCGCCGCTGCGGCTGCGCGCCGTCGCCGCAACAGATCCCAGTAACGGTCGAGCTCGACCTTCACCCGGTCGAGCCGCTCGCGGTCGGCGCCGGTCGCGTTGCCGTCCGACTCGAGCGCCCAGAGCCGGTGCTCCTCGGCGACGAGCTCTTCGATGTGCGCGTGTACGTCTTCCATGCCCCCTCGCTTCCCTCGACTCTCGCTTCAACGCGAGGTTGCACCAACGATATTCCGTGAGGCACAAGGGGCGCAGACAGACGAAGAGCCGATCTACGAGGCTGCGGCTCCCGCGTCTGATCGGCTCTTCATTCGTGAGGGAGTACGGGCTGCGGCCCACCGTCCCCTCACGTGGAACAATCATCGGTGCGATTCCGCTGCGGCCTGAGCCTCGTCCGAGTGAACCGATCGAGTGAACCACCGCGCGGGTGATAGGAGAACCAGCCGCCGGGCTCCGATGATGCAATCGACGCGGGCCCCGATGCGGCGGGGGCCCGCGTTAACGAAAGACCGGTGTTTCGCTCGCCTGCGGCGGTGAGCGTCGAACACCAAGCGATGAGAGAGCGAGTCGGCGGCGGCTCGCTCTCTCTACGTGCGGATCTTCACAATGTCCTCGGCGGACGAGGGCCGCTACGGTGGCGCCGATGACCCGCCGCCTTCTCCTCGCCGCCCTGCTCGCGACCGCGGCACTCGCAGCCACCGCGCGCCCGGCCGCCGCGCTCACCGGCGAGCCCGCATGCCGCACAGACGAGGTGCGCCAGCACAACGAGGCCGTCTTCGGACACTTCTCGACGCTCGCGGCGGCGAAGCAGCTGAAGACGAAGGCAGCAGCGTTCGGCTTCGACGGCATCAAGATCGAAAACGACGGCTGCGGCGACTTCGAGGTCGAGATCGACGGCGCCGACACGCAGGCCGACCGCTCGAGCTTCGCAACCGAGGCGAGGAAGGCCGGCTTCTACGTGACGTTCGAGCAGACCGCGCCGCCGATGGAGTACAGGCAAGGCCAGGTCGTCGGCGTCTTCGCCACGACGCGCACCCTTGCCCAGGCGAACGCGCTGATGCAGCGCCTCGCGCGCTTCAGCTGGCTCTACATCGACATCGCGCGCGCGCCCACACGCTGGCTCGTCGTCATGCCGCAGGTGCCGGTGAAGAACGCCCTGCCGATCGCGCACGACGTCGCGACCGCCGGCTTCCACATCGCGTTCCGGCCGGGCGTCAAGCCCTAGCCCTTCACTACGGCTTCCAGTTCTTGAGCTTGAAGAACGCCTGGTAGATGTCGCGCGCCGCGGGGCCTGCGGCCTCCGCGCCGAAGCCGCCATGCGCGACGAGGACGACGACGACGACCTTCGGGTTGTCCGCAGGCGCCCACGACGCGTACCACGAGTGGTCGCTGCGGCCGGTGCCCGACTCCGCCGTGCCGGTCTTGCCGGCGATGGGCACCGGGAAGTTCGCGAAGAGCGACGCCGACGTCCCGGCCGGGGAGTGCGCCGCCTGGTAGAGGCCGTCGCGGATCGCCGACTGGTCGACGAGCTTCACCTTGCGGATGGGCGGGAACTTCAGCATCTGCACCGACTCGCCGCGCAGGATCGCGTTCGCGACGTGCGGCCGCACGACCGTGCCGCCGTTCGCGAGCGCGGAGTACGCGACCGCGAGCTGCAAGGGCGTCACCTGGAGGTAGCCCTGGCCGATCGACAGGTTGATCGTCTGCCCCTCGTACCACGGCTCGTTGTAAGTCTTGCGCAGCCATGCGGGCGTCGGAACGAGGCCGCTCGCCTCGCCGGGAACGTCGAAGTGCGTCGACTTGCCCAGGCCGAGCTTCTTCGCCCACGTCTGGATGCCCTGGCTCCCGTGTGCGAAGAACTTGTCGCCGAGCCGGTAGAACCACGTGTCGCACGACTCTGCGAGCGCCGTCGGCAATGACATGCTCGAGTACACGCCGGCCTCGACGTTGTGGAAGGTGAAGTTGCCGATCGTGAACGAGCCGCTGCAGAGCTGCGGCGTCGCCGGCGTGATCAGCCCTTCGGAGAGCGCCGCCTCGGCGACAATCGGTTTGAACGTCGACCCGGTCGGGTACTGGCCCTGCGTCGCCTGGTTCAGCAGACGCGGGTGCGTGGGCGGGTCGTTGTAAAGGCTTGCGAGATACTGCGGATCGTGCGCAGCCGCGACCTGGTTGTAGGTCGGATAGCTCGCGAGCGCGTACACGGCGCCCGTCCACGGGTTCATGACAACCGCGGCCGCGGCGTTCGCGTCGGTGTGGCCGTTCGCACGCGCGAGCGCGACGCCGTTCGCGATCGCCTTCTCGGCCGCGCGCTGGATGCTCGCGTCGATCGTGAGCTGAAGCGTCGGCAGCGCTTTGCCGGTGGGGCTGTACTCGAGCGGCCCGACGACGCGGCCGCGCGAGTCGACACGCAGGTGCGCGCGCTTGAAGCCGCCGTTCAGGATGCGGTCGTACGTCGCCTCGATGCCGGAGACGCCGACCGTCTCACCTGGCTTCGCATGGGCGTAGACCGCCGACTTGAGGAGCGCCGGGCTGACCTCGCCGAGCAGGCCGAGGAATTCGCTCCCGAACGCGCCCTGCGGATAGCTGCGCGAGACGAGCGTCGTCGTCTTGAACCCGGGGTAGTCGGAGCCGCGCTCGTCGAGATATCCGATCAGGCCGCCGTCGGGATGCGACAGCACCGTCGCCGGGGCGAACGGCGACCGGACGACCGAGCGGCGGATGCGCGCGACGAGCGTCTGCACCGGCACCTTCGCGAGGTGCGACATGCGACGGAGGGAGACGAGGCCGTCCTCGGTCGGGTGCCAGCCCTTCGTGTCGATCTCGCCGAGTGCGGCCACGTCGGCGGCGATGACGACGCGCCCCGTCGTGCCCGCGAGCTTCCGCCCCTTCGCGTCGACGATCGGGCCTCGCGGGCCGGCGAGGTCGACCGTACGGTAGGCCTGCCCGTTCGCGAGCGACGTGTACGCGGGGCCATGGAGGATCTGGATCGACCAGGCGCGCAGCACGAGCACGCAGAGCGCGATGCCGACGAGGATCGCGAGCCCGCCGATGCGGACGAAGAAGCCCTGGCTGCGGAAGAACGGGGCGTCGGCGCGCGAGTACGGCTGAAGCCGGCGGCCGCCGGTGAGGTTGCGCGGGAGCTTGACCCTGCGCCTGGGTTCGGGGGACGAGAAGGCTACGGCAGCTGCGGCTGGTCGAGCGATACGGCCGAGCGTCCAGTGTAGGGACCCTTCCGGCCGCCCGCTATTCGTCCGCCAGCTCGTCCGCCAGCAGCGCGAGGGCGAAGATCCGCCAGGCGAGCTCGGGCTCGGAGTGAAGCAGTTCCACTGCGCCTGCGACGTTCTGCAAGCCGTCCGCCTCGAGAGCGCCGAGGCCGGCGGCGAGGGCCTCGCGCCGCTCCGGCGCGTCGAGCTCGGCGGCGAGCCTTTCGACGGCGACGGAGTCGAGATCGAGGTCGCGGTGGGGGTCGCCGCCGGCGGCGAGGACGAGCATGGCGCGCCGCCGCGACGCCTTCAGCTCGCCTTCTTCGAGCGGCACGGAGCCGATGGCGAGCCAGGCGAGCGAGACGAGCAGCTCGGGGGAGTGCGAGTCGAGGCCCGCGGCGTCGAGCTCCTCTAGCCGGGATCGCGACAATCGCCCGCCTCGCCCTCGCAGCAGCCGAGCTTGAAGTGGCACTTCGCGCACTGCCAGGTTCCCTGACGCCACTCCATCTCGGCGCCGCAGCGCAGGCAGATCTCTCTCGTCTCGACGGTCATGGTCAAGAGCGTACGGATCGGAGACGACGGAACCGGCGGTCAGCCGGCGTAGTACTCGTCGGCGATCGAGAGAACGTCGTCGAGGATCGCGATGCCTTCGTCGAGCTCGTCGCGCGTGATCGTGAGCGGCGGGCAGACCATGATCATGTTCCAGTGCGTCATGAGGTAGAGGCCGCGCTCGAGCGCCGCCTTTGCGAGACGCGCTACCGGTGCGGCGTCCTCGCCGCCGCCGTTGAACGGCACGAGCGGCTCGCGTGTCGCACGCGACTTCACGAGCTCGAGCCCCCAGAAGCAGCCGAGCCCGCGCACGTCCCCGATCGACGGATGCTTCGCCGCGAGCCCGTCGAGCGCCTCGCGGAACACGTCGCCCATCTCGGCCGCGTGCTCGATGATGCCCTCTTCGCGGAATGCCTCGATCGACGCGACCCCGACCGCGCACGCGAGTGGGTGCCCGCTGTACGTGAGCCCGCCCGAGAAGAACTTGTCGCGCACCCAGTCGGCGAGCGGCTCGCGGATCGCCATCGCCCCGAGCGGCACGTAGCCCGAGTTGATGCCCTTCGCCATCGTCAGGATGTCGGGGACGACGTCCCAGTGGTCGACGGCGAACCACTTGCCCGTGCGGCCGAAGCCCGCCATCACCTCGTCGGCGATCAGCAGGATCCCGTACTTGTCGCAGGTCGCGCGGATCGACTGGAGGTAGCCGTCGGGCGGGACGATGATTCCGTTCGTCCCCGTGACCGTCTCGAGGATGACCGCGGCCACCGTGTGCGCGCCCTCGTACTGGAGGATCTCCTCGAGGTGCGGCGCCCCGGTGCACACCGGGCACGGATCGGGATGACCGGCCGGGCAGCGGTAGGTGTACGGGTCGAACATGCGCACCGCGCCGGGGATGCCCGGCTCGGCGGCCCAGCGGCGCGGATCGCCGGTGAGCGTGATCGCGCCGGCCGTCGCGCCGTGGTAGCTGCGATAGCGCGCGATGATCTTGTTGCGGCCCGTGTACCAGCGGGCGAGCTTGATCGCGTTCTCGTTCGCCTCGGCGCCCCCGTTCGTGGAGAACGCCATCGAGATGTCGCCGGGCGTGACCTCGGCGATCAGGCGCGCGAGCGTCGACCGAGGCTCGGTTGCCATGGGCGGCCCGATGGTGCAGAGCTTGTCGGCCTGCTCCTTGATCGCGGCGACGAGCCGCGGGTGCTGGTGGCCGATCGAGACGTTGACGAGCTGCGACGCGAAGTCGAGATAGCGCTTGCCCTCGTAGTCCCAGAAATAGCGGCCCTCGGCGCCTGCCACGGGGATCGGGTTGAGCGCGTTCTGCACCGACCAGGAGTGGAGGACGTAGCGCTTCGCGTCGTCCACGATCTGCTCTCCGAGCTGGGGATTCGTCTCGATCGTCGCCATGTCCGAGAGCCTAGCGCTAGCCCGCGAATGCGATGCGACCAGGTTTCAACCTGGTCGCGGCCTTTCCGGAACGACTGCAACCTGACTGAAGTCAGGTTGCGGGGCGCGCTAGGCTGCCCCCGACTATCGAGGAGGCGCCGAAATGACCGAGCTCGCAACCCCACCCGTCGAGGAGCGCACGGGCGTCACGCGGATCAGCCACTGGATCGGAGGGCGCAGCGTCGCCGGGCAATCCGGCCGCAGCGGCCCCGTCTACAACCCCGCGACCGGCCGCCAGAGCGGCGAGGTCGA
Source organism: Gaiellaceae bacterium (assembly GCA_041486645.1). Lineage (GTDB taxonomy): Bacteria > Actinomycetota > Thermoleophilia > Gaiellales > Gaiellaceae > Palsa-739. The sequence continues at coordinate 9,349 of JBGPLW010000054.1, forward strand.
CTTCGCCACGGTGGAGGAGGTCGACGCCGCGGTGCAGGCCGCGAAAGCCGCCTTCGTCGAGTGGCGGAAGGTGTCGCTCGCGAAGCGCGCCGAGCTCTTCTTCCGGATCCGCGAGCTCCTGCACGAGCGTCGCGAAGAGGTCGCGAAGCTGCTCACGGCCGAGCACGGCAAGGTGCTCTCGGACGCGATGGGGGAGGTGACGCGCGGGCTCGAGGTCGTCGAGTTCTGCTGCGGCATCCCGACGCTCCTCAAGAGCGAGTACTCCGAGCAGGCGTCGACGGGAATCGACGTCTATTCGATCCGGCAGCCGCTCGGCGTCGTCGCCGGGATCACGCCGTTCAACTTCCCGGCGATGGTGCCCATGTGGATGTGGGCGCCGGCGCTCGCGACGGGCAACACGTTCGTGCTCAAGCCGTCGGAGAAGGACCCGTCGGCGTCGCTCTGGACCGCGGAGCTCTTGAAGGAAGCCGGCGTTCCGGACGGCGTCTTCAACGTCGTCATGGGCGACAAGGTCGCCGTCGACGCCGTGCTCGCGCATCCGGACATCGCCGCGGTTTCGTTCGTCGGCTCGACGCCGATCGCGAAGTACGTCTACGAGACGGCGACGTCGAAGGGCAAGCGGTGCCAGGCACTCGGCGGCGCGAAGAACCACATGATCGTCCTGCCCGACGCGGACATCGACATGGCCGCGGACGCAGCGGTCTCGGCGGCGTACGGCTCAGCCGGCGAGCGGTGCATGGCCGTCTCGCAGGTCGTCGCGGTCGGCGACGTCGCGCAGCCGCTCATCGAGGCGATCAAGCAGCGGATCCCGAAGGTGAAGGTCGGCGACGGCATGGATCCGTCATCCGAGATGGGGCCGCTCGTCACGAAGGAGCATCGCGATCGCGTCGCGTCGTATGTCGAGAACGCGCCGGGCGAGGGCGCCGAGGTGCTCGTCGACGGCCGCGAGGGCGCGCCGGAGGAGGGCTTCTTCCTGAAGCCGTCGCTCATCGACAACGTCAAGCCCGGCATGAAGGCGTACGAAGACGAGATCTTCGGGCCGGTGCTCGGCGTCACGCGCGTCGACACGTACGACGAGGCTGTCGGGCTCGTGAACGACAACCCGTACGGCAACGGCACCGCGATCTTCACGCGGGACGGCGGAGTCGCGCGGCAGTTCCAGTTCGACGTGCAGGCCGGCATGGTCGGCATCAACGTGCCGATCCCGGTGCCGGTCGCGTACTACTCGTTCGGCGGCTGGAAGGCCTCGCTCTTCGGCGACCGTCACGTGTACGGGCCCGAGGGCATCGACTTCTATACGCGCGGCAAGGTCGTCACCTCACGCTGGCCGGACCCGGCCACTTCGAAGGTCGACCTCGGGTTCCCGCAGACGCGCTAGCCCCAGCCGGCATGGAGGAATGAACGGACGGTGCCGTGCGCGGTGCCGTCCGCGCGGCGGATCGTCTGCGGCGAGATGAGCATCTCGAGCGTTACGTCTGCCAGGTCACCGAGGTCCGTGCAAGAGCTGTGACGCTCTCGTCGCGGTAGCTGCTACCGGGCCTCCCCGGCTGTGCCCTGCACGCCGGCATGTTCTCGGCCGAACGGACACGTCCGGTGCCAGGCACCGAAACGTCAGCATCACGGAACCGTAACGGCCGACGCGTCGTAGAGCATTCGCCGTGACACGGCAACGACAGAGGCCAGGCGACCAGGTCGCGACGACGTCGCAACCTGGTCGCCAACCTCTCCCCACTCAGCGGGCGACCGGCGCCTCCCAGTCGTCCTCGGCGGTGATGCCGCCGTCGACCCATGTCCACGTGATCTTCTGGTACGTGAACGACCAGTGCTCTGTCGTGCCGTTCGCG
>JBGPLW010000055.1:0-11095 GCA_041486645.1 Gaiellaceae bacterium
ATCGATCCCGTCGGGATCATCGACGCGCACGGCGCGGACGCGACGCGCTACGGCCTGCTGAAGATGTCGTCGGGCCAGGACGTGCGCTGGTCGATCGGCTCGGTCGAGGAGGGCCGCCGGCTCGCGAACAAGCTCTGGAACGTGTCTCGTCTCATTCTCGGCACGGCGGCCACGGCGCCGGCGTTTAGCGTCCAACTCCCTGAGGAGCGATGGATTACTGCGCGCCTTGATGCGGCTCAGTCGCAGGTGAACGATGCGCTGAGCAGTTTCGAGTTCGCGCGGTTGGCCGACGCCCTCTATCACGTCACATTCGATGACTTCTGCGACTGGTATGCCGAGTCGATTAAGCCGCGCCTCTATGCGGGAGACGAGCGCGCCGCGGCGATGGCACTTGCGACGCTCGAGCGATTGCTCAAGTTGCTCCACCCCGTCATGCCGCACTTAACTGAAGAAATTTGGTCGCACCTGCCCTCCCGTACCTCGCGACTGATCGTCGCCCCATGGCCGGAGTGGCACGGCACGTATGCCGACACGCAACTATGGTTCGATCAGATCCGCTCTGCGGCGGAGGTGTTCCGCCGAGCCGGAATCCAGGTGGCGCTCGACCAAGACCAGAAGCGCATCTTCGACGCGGTTGTGAAGCCTGAACGGGCTAGGGCAGACGGCGGCAACGTCGACGCGGAGATCGCGCGCCTCGAGCAGGAGATCTCGCGCGCCGAGAGCATGCTCTCGAACGAGAGCTTCACGGGCCGCGCGCCCGCGCATGTCGTCGACGCGGAGCGCGAGAAGCTCGAGCGCTATCGGCGCGAGCTTGACGCAATCAGCAACTGACTGGGTCGCAGCGCTCAGCCCGTGGCCGCGCGACGGCTTCGGGACGGAGCGGATGCGCGCGCTGCTGGCGGAGCTCGGCGAGCCGCAGCTGCGCTACCCCGCTGTGCACGTCGTCGGCACGAACGGCAAGTCGACGACGACGCGGATGACGGAGGCGCTCCTCGCCGACGCAGGCCTTGCCGTCGGCGCGTATCTGTCGCCGCACATTCGCGGCTGGAGCGAGCGCATTCGCATCGGCGGCCGTGAGGCGGACTTCGAGGAGGCCGTCGCGAGCGTGCGGCCACACGCGGGCGAGGCGACACAATTCGAGATCCTCACGGCCGCCGCGCTGCTCGCCTTCGCCGCAGCGGAGGTCGACGTCGCCGTCGTCGAGGCCGGGCTCGGCGGCCGTCACGACGCGACGAACGTCCTCCAGACGCGCGTCGTCGTGCTCACGAACGTCGCCCTCGACCACATGGACGTCCTCGGCGAGACGCGCGAGGCGATCGCGGCCGAGAAGCTCGCCGTCGTCCAGCCGGGAACGACGGTCGTGCTCGGCGACCCGGAGTGGGATGCGCTCGCGCGCGAGAACGGCGCCGCGCGCGTCGTCGTCGCCGGGAGCAGCAACCTCGCGCTCGCCACTGCGGCCGCCGAGGCGTTCCTCGGCCGCGACGTCGACCCGCACGCGGCGCAGGACGTCACGCTTCCCGGCCGGCTCGAACGCCGCGGCGATCACCCGCTCGAGATCTGGGACGGCGCCCACAACCTCGCCGGCATCGGCTACCTCCTGCCGAGGCTGCCCACGCGGGAGTACGTCGTCTGCTGCTCGATCCTCGCCGACAAGCGGCCGGAGCTGATGCTCGAGGCCCTCTCGGTTCTCGGAGGCACCCTCGTGGCCACGGAGTCGCCGAATGAGCGCTCGCTCCGAGCAGGGGACCTCGCGGCCCGCGCCGAACCGTATTTCAGCCATGTCGAGCCAATTGCCGACCCTCACGAGGCCCGGAGCCGCGCTCTCAAGCTGGCGGGCCCGGCTGGGGCCGTTGTCGTCACGGGTTCCCTCTATCTTCTTTCCGAGCTCAGTGGCAGCAGCACCCACCCATAGCGTGAGCGAAAAGCTCAGCGTCTTTGCCTTCGCGGCCGTCGTGCTCGCGGTGATCGTCGGCGGCGCGTTCGCCGCGGGCTATCTCATAGGCAGAATCCTTCTGTGACCGCCGCCACCGCCTTCTTCAGCTCCGGCACATGGCTCGTGATCCGGAACCTCTTGTTCTTCTTTGCCGCGGTCGTTTGGTTCGCGAGCCTCTACTGGATCTACAAGGACGCGCGCCGGCGCATCGAGGATCCGTGGCTCGTGTGGATGGCGGTGCTCGTCGGGGTCGTCGTGCCGTACTTCGGCCCGTTCATCTACATGCTGTTCCGGCCGCCGGAGTACCTCGAGGACGTGCGCGAGCGCGAGCTCGAGATCAAGGCGATGGAGGACAGGCTCTCGAAGCGCGACCTGCACTGCCCGGTGTGCCGCTCCGAGGTGGACTCGAGCTACCTCGTCTGCCCGATCTGCACGACGAAGCTCAAGCAAGCGTGCTCGAACTGCAAGGCGCCGCTCGAGGCACTGTGGCAGGTCTGCCCGTTCTGCGAGACGGCGGTCGAGCCGACGGCGGTGGCATTGCCCTCGCTCGAACCCCGCCGTCGCAGGCGCGCCGAGTAGCTAATCTGCGCGGCCGATGGCCGTGGAGCGCACCCTCATCCTGATCAAGCCCGACGCCGTCCGGCGCCGTCTCGCCGCCGAGATCCTCGGGCGGATCGAGGCGCGCGGCTTCACGGTGCGGGCCGGCAAGCTGCTCATCGCGAGCCGCGAGCTCGGCCAGACGCACTACGCCGAGCACAAGGAGAAACCGTTCTTCGGCGAGCTCGTCGACTTCATCACGTCGGGGCCGACGTGGGCGCTCGTCGTCGAGGGCGAGGGCGTGATCGCGACGATGCGCAAGACGATCGGCGCGACGAATCCCGCCGACGCGGAGCCGGGCAGCATTCGCGGCGACCTCGCGAGCTCGATGCCGGACAACCTCGTCCACGGCTCGGACTCACCGGAGTCCGCGGAGCGCGAGATCGCGCTCTGGTTCTCCGCGGATGACCTCGCCTGAGCCCATTGCGGCGAATATCGCCGCCTGGACGAAACGGAACGCCGAGTACACCGATCCGTCCGCGGCGCGGGCGTGGGCGTCGACCGAGGTGCGCTGGGGCAAGTTCGGTGGTCCCGAGGCTGAGCTCGACGTCCTCGGCGACGTCTCCGGGCTCGACGTCGTCGAGCTCGGCTGCGGCACGGCCTTCATGTCTGCGCGCCTCGCGCGGCTCGGCGCGCGCGTCGTCGGCGTCGACCCGACGCCGGCACAGCTCGAGACCGCGCGGCGGATGCAGCGGGAGACCGGCATCGAGTTCCCGCTCGTCGAGGCGCCCGGCGAAGCCGTGCCGCTGCCGGACGCGTCCTTCGACCTCGCGATCTCAGAGCACGGGGCGGCAGCCTGGGCCGATCCGCACCGGTGGCTCCCCGAGGCGCACCGCCTGCTCCGTCCCGGCGGGCGGCTCGCCTTTCTCCACACCTCGCCGCTCGCGTATTGCTGCTTCCCAGCCGTGGGGCAGGTCACGGAGCAGCTCCAGCGGTCGTACTTCGACCTGCACCGCGTGAGCTGGCCCGGGGACGACGGCGTCGAGTACCAGCTCGGCCACGGCGAGTGGATCGCGCTGCTGTGCGAGACCGGCTTTGCGATCGAGCGCCTGATCGAGCTGCAGGCGCCGGAGTCCGCCGTCACGCACGCGTACTACAGCGACGTCCCGGCGGAGTGGGCGAGACGGTGGCCCGACGAAGAGATCTGGGTGGCGTGGAAGGCATGAGCGATTCCATCAAGGCGAACATCAGGCAGTGGACGAAGCAGAACGCGGAGTTCACCGACGGAGCTGCCCGGCGTCACTGGAACGACGCCGACATCCACTGGGGTGTGTTCCACATCCCCGAGTCGGAGATCGGCTCGCTTCCCGACGTCGATGGGCTTGACGTCGTGGAGCTCGGGTGCGGCACCGCGTACTTCTCCGCACGACTGGCACGTCTCGGTGCGCGCCCGGTTGGGGTCGACCCCACGCCGGCGCAGCTCGCGACGGCGCGCCGGATGCAGCAGGAGACCGGCATCGAGTTCCTGCTCGTCGAGGCACCGGGGGAGGCGGTGCCGCTGCCGGACGCGTCGTTCGACCTCGCGCTCTCGGAGTACGGCGCGTCCCTCTGGGCCGATCCGGCGAAGTGGATCCCGGAGGCCTCGCGACTGCTGCGCAGCGGCGGCCGACTCGTCTTTCTCACGAACTCGGTGCTCGTTTATCTCTGCGCGCCCGAGGTCGGCGTCGTCACGGAGCAGCTGCAGCGGCCGCAGTTCGGCATGTACCGCATCAAGTGGCCCGAGGGCGATGGGATCGAGTATCACCTCGCGCACGGCGACTGGATCAAGCTGCTGCGCGCGAACGGCTTCGAGATCGAGGCGCTGCACGAGCTGCGTCCGAGCGCGGACGCGGTCGACCCGGGCTACTACGACTTCGTCACCGTCGAGTGGGCGCGCAAGTGGCCCGCCGAAGAGATCTGGGTGGCGCGGAAGCGATGACCGTGATCCGCCTCCCGTCGTGGCGCGAGGTCCTCGACGGGCCGTGGGCGCTGCGCCTCCGTTCCGGCTCGACCGGTCCCTGGCTCATGCGCGGCGAGGCGAACGACGACGAGCTCGACGTGCGCTTCGTCGCGGGGACGGCGGCACGCACTGCGCTCGACGCCTTGTCGGAGCTCGGCACGGCATTCGAGCTCGAGGTGCCGCTCGGCGACTTCGCCGACCTGCCGGATGCGGTTGCCGGGGAACGGCCGGTCGCGCTCCTCGTGCTCGACGCCGATCGCCTGCTCGCCGACGAGCCGGCACAGCTCGCGCCGCTCGTCGCAGGCTTGCGGTCCGCCGCAGAGCGCATGCTCCTGCGCGTGATCTTCCAGGCGCGCGAGCTGAGCCCCGACGCCGAGGCCGTGCTCGCGGAGTTCGGCGTCGCGGAGATCGCCGCGTGATCACACCACTCGTGCTCGCGTCGACGTCGCCGCAGCGGCGGGCGATTCTCGAGCAGCTGCGTATCCCGTTCGACGTCGTCGCGCCGCGCTACGACGAGCACGATCCGCCGCAGGCCGACGCTCCGCGTCTCGTGCGCGAGCACGCGCTCGGCAAGGCGCGGTCGGTCGCCGCCGAAGCGGGCGAGCGGCCGGTGCTCGGCGTCGACACGACTGTCGCGCTCGACGGCCGGATCTACGCGAAGCCCGCCGATGCCGGTGACGCGGAACGGATGCTCGAAGAGCTCTCCGGTCGCACGCATGCGGTCGTCTCAGGGCTCGCGCTCGTCACGCCGGGCTGGGAGCTCGTCGAGGACGCGGCGACGCTCGTCACCTTTCGCACGCTGACCCCGCGCGATCTCGGGCTGTATGTCCAAAGCGGCGAGTGGGAAGGACGCGCAGGCGGCTACGCGATCCAGGGCCGCGGCGCAGCTCTCGTCACGCGCGTCGAGGGCGACTACCTGAACGTCGTCGGCCTGCCTGCCGCCCTGCTCGTGAAGCTGCTCGCCGAGAAGTTTCCCGGTACATACGGGTTCGGCTAGGGGCGGCGCGCGGCGTTGTCGCGCTCCCCGAGGCTGCGCACGTTGCGGCGGAGCCTCGCCTCGAGCAGGTCGATCGCGTCGCGCTCCGACGCGGCCGCCGCATGCGCGTGGACGACGCGGCCGTTGACGTCGATCGTCGCCTTCGCGACGATCGGACGCGCGACGGCCGGATCTTCGCTCCGCGTCAGGGAGCCCGTCAGCCGCAGGACCGGTTCCGGCGCTGATCCTGCGACATCGGCGATCGTTCGTGCGAGGTCGTCCCTCGCACCCTGAGGCACGCGGCCGCGCGTGCTGATCGCCGGCTCGGGTGCGGGTGCGACATGGGGGGTGGGCGCGCGATCGAGCGCGAGCGCGCGGCGGCCGCGCGCTGTCAGCCCGAGCGTGCGGTCGACGAGCCCGTCCGCGATCAACTCGCGCACGTGCGCCGGCCTGGGCCGGCGGCCGGTCTCCACGGAGTCGCGGAGATCGGCGAGGCTCGCCCGAGACGCTCCGAATGTCTCGCGGAACCTCAGATCGTCGAGCGCGAACACGAAGTCCGGTGCGGTCTCGGTCAACTCGTGTGCGGCGTCGAGCACAGCGACGTGCGACCCGTCGATCAGCACGTCGACCGTCCCGTCGGGGGCCGCCGTCAAACGGAGCTCCGAGCCGGCGTCGGAGCGGCCCTGGAAGAGCAGCGGCCGAAGCGCCACGGGCGCCGACGGCGCCGCCGCCTCCTCGCGCAGCCTGCTGCGCCAGCGCCGCCGGTCGCCCTCCCCGAGGGGCGCCTCGGCGAGCAGGCGCTCGAACCGACGGCGGAGCTGCAGGAGCCGCACGTCCAGGTGACGCCGCGTGCGGCTCCGCGGCTTCGCGCGACGGTGCTCCTCGTGCAACCGCCGGTACTCGTGCGTGACCTGCTCGAGCTCGTCTTCCGACACCGGGTGCTCCTGGAGCTCGCGGCTCCGCGGAGGCACCTCATCCGAGCGGTCGTTCATGCCGCGGAACCCCGCGAGTGCCTTCTCCACGCGCCAGACCCCGTTTTCGCGCGGGACGCGCAACTCGTCGGGGGAGCCGGCAGGCGGCGCCGCGGCGGGATCCGGTGACCGTGACCATCTGGGACGCATCGCACGCATCGTTCTCCCAGGCCGGGCGGTTCTGCATCGGTAATACCGCGCAACGCGAGGGGGCACAAAATGCCCCCTCGCATTGCTCGGGTCCTTGGCCTTTCATCGGGGTGCCCAGATTCGAACTGGGGACCTCTCCGACCCGAACGGAGCGCGCTACCAGGCTGCGCCACACCCCGGGGAGCCGCAAGGGTAGCCGAGCGTCAGATGCCGCGGTGCAGAACTCGGCTCGCAAGCTCCGCACAGGACCGGGACTATCCTCCGCGCCATGGTCGAAAGCCCGCTCGCAGAGATCGCCCGCTGGCGTGCGAGCGTCTCCGATCTCGTAACAGACTGTTGCAAGGAGTGGGATCTGCGCGTCGGTGAGCCGTACGTTCCCGGTGTGTGCGGACACGTCGTGCGTGTCGAGTTGCCGGACGGGACGCCCGCTGTGCTGAAGGTGTGGTGGCCGCACCGCGAGGCGGAGCGTGAGGCAGATGCGCTCGAGCGCTGGGACGGCGACGGTGCCGTGCGCCTGCTCGCGCGTGACGACGAGCGGTGCGCGGTGCTGCTCGAGCGGTGCGAGCCCGGAACGTTCCTCTCCGGCGAGCCCGACGCGATCGATGTCCTCGTCGAGCTCCTTCCGCACCTCTGGAAGAGCGGAGAGGGGTTTCGCCCGGTCGCGGAGGAGACCGAGTGGTGGCTCGAGCACGAGCTCGCCGAGGTCCGGAGCGGACGGTTCAGGGACGCCGCAGTGCACTACTTGCGCGAGCTCGTGCCGACGCAAGGAGAGCAGGTGCTCGTCCACCAGGACCTGCACGGCGAGAACGTCCTCGCGGCCGAGCGCGAGTCGTGGCTCGTCATCGATCCGAAGCCGCTCGCCGCCGAGCGCGAGCTCTCGGTTGCGCCAATCGTGCGGTCGTTCGAGTTCGGCCACTCGAAGCGCCAAGCGCTCTACCGTCTCGACAAGGTCACGTCCGAGCTCGGCCTCGACCGCGACCGCGCGCTCGGCTGGACGATCGCGCAAACGGTCGCCTGGTCGGGTGGCAGCGACTACATAGACACACACATGGAGACGGTCGAATGGTTGCTCGAGGTCGCATGAATCTGCGCGCCGTCCTCTTCGACGTCGACTTCACGCTCGCGAAGCCGGGGCCCGAGCTGATGCCCGAGGGGTACGTCAGCTGCGGCGAGTGGCACGGCCTCGTGCTCGACCCGGCGCGCTACGACGCTGCGCGAGACGCAGCGCTCGTCGATCTGAAGCGCCATCCCGAGCTCGACCACGACGAGGAGATCTGGGTTGCATTCACCGAGCGGATCGTGCTCGGCATGGGCGGCTCGCAGCCTGCCTCACGCGAAGTCGCGGTCGAGCTGACGAGCCGCTGGCAGCAGCACGAGAACTTCGAGCTGTACGAGGACACGATTCCGGTGCTCGACGAGCTGCGGGACGCCGGGCTGAAGGTCGGCCTCGTCTCGAACTCCGCGCGCGACGTGCGAGCGTTCGCCGTGCACCACGCGCTCGAGATCGACGCCGGCATCAGCTCCTTCCAGCACGGGAAGACGAAGCCGCACGAGTCGATCTTCCGTGCCGTGCTCGACCTGCTCGAGGTCGAGCCGGCCGATGCCGTCATGGTCGGCGACACCGTCGAAGACGACATCAACGGCGCGCTCGCGATCGGCATGCGGGCCGTCCTCGTCGACCGGCACGGCTTCGGGGCGCGCTACGAGCCCTGCATCGACGACCTCTTTGCCCTCCCGGCCGCTCTCGGGCTACCTAGACTCTGAGCATGGCCGCGTGGCTCGCCTGGGCGATTGCAGCACTGCTCCTCGCGGTCGGTGAGATCTTCACGCCCGGCCTCTTCTTTCTAGGCCCGGTCGCGATCGCCGCGGTCGCGGCCGCCGTGGCGGCGGTCGCCGGCGGCGCGCTCTGGCTGCAGCTCGTCGTCTTCGTCGCCGCGTCGGCCGCGTCACTTGGCGTTCTGCGCCCGCTTGCCCGCGCGCACCTGCACATGCCTGCCGCGCTTCGCACCGGTACCGCTGCGCTCGAGGGCGCGCATGCCGTCGTGACGGCGCGCGTCGACCAGATGGGCGGCCGCGTGAAGATCGGCGGCGAGGAGTGGTCTGCACGGGCATTCATGCCCGACCAGGTGATGGAACCGGGAACGCAGGTCGAGGTCGTCAAGATCGAGGGCGCGACCGCGCTCGTTTACGAATAAAGGAGCTCCGATGGTGCCTCTCATCGTCATCTTGATCGTCGCGGTGCTCGTGCTCCTCGTGCTGGCACGCACGGTCCGCATCACACCGCAGGCGCGGGCGCGCGTCGTCGAGCGCCTCGGGCGCTACCACCGCACGCTCACCCCGGGGCTCTCGCTGATCGTCCCGTTCGTCGATCGTCTGCGTCCGTTCATCGATCTGCGAGAGCAGGTCGTCTCGTTCCCGCCGCAGCCGGTGATCACCGAGGACAACCTCGTCGTCAACATCGACTCCGTCATCTACTTCCAGGTGACCGACGCGAAGGCGGCGTCGTACGAGATCGCCAACTACATCCAGGCGATCGAGCAGCTCACGGTGACGACGCTGCGCAACGTGATCGGCGGCATGGCGCTCGAGAAGACGCTGACATCACGCGACGAGATCAACTCGCAGCTGCGCGGCGTGCTCGACGAGGCGACCGGGAAGTGGGGGATCCGCGTGAACCGCGTCGAGCTGAAGGCGATCGACCCGCCGGCCTCGATCAAGGACACGATGGAGAAGCAGATGCGGGCCGACCGCGAGAAGCGCGCCGCGATCCTGCAGGCCGAGGGCCAGAAGCAGGCGGCGATCCTCACGGCGGAGGGCGAGAAGCAGGCCGCGGTGCTTCGCGCGCAGGGTCAGCGCGAGGCGACGATCCTCGAGGCCGAGGGTCAGGCGAAGGCGATCGACACGGTCTTCAAGGCGATCCACGAAGGCAACCCCGATCCGCAGCTCCTCGCGTACCAGTACGTGCAGGCGCTGCCAAAGATCGCGCAGGGCGAGTCGAACAAGGTGTGGATCATCCCCGCCGAGTTCCAGCGCGCGCTCGGGCGCATCGGCGGCGACGACGACAAGAAGACCTAGCGCGCGACTGCGAGCAACGCGCGCAGGTACCGGGCAATTGCGGGCGGCGCAGCGATTCCCGGAGGAAGCTCGACGACGAATGGAGACGAGCCCGGGAAGCGTGCGCTCTCCCACGTCACGGCGCTCCCTCCATACCGGGGCAGCGGCCGCAGCGGGAGCCCGGCGATCGCTGCGAAGCGGCGTTCGAGCGCGATGCTGCCGCTCGAGTCGTCCACGACGTCTTCGTGCTGATGGAACCAGATCGAGACGGTGGGCCGGAAGCGCAGGATGAGCCGGTACGCGATCCGCGACTCCGGCTCAGACAGTGGACGCGGTCCCGAGTTGTAGACCCCGGTCTGCAGGTACCAGCCTGTCGGGAAGTTGCGGTTCAGGTCGACGTTGTGCGCGTTCTGTCGCGTCCGCGCGGCGACACCGTCCGGATTGAGGTCAGGTATGACCCAGAGGGCGACGCCGCGCGGCAGCCGGAGACGCGCGGCCGCCCGCGCGATCGCGATCCCCGCGGGCTCGTTCCCGTGGATGCAGCCGACCACGAGCACGCGCGTGCGCGCGTGCGCGCTACCGACTTCGTACGCAACGATGTCGCGGCCATTGACGCTGTCGCCGAGGTCGACGGCGCGCGAGGCCGCCGCAGGTGCTGCGGCCAAGAGTGCGATGAACGCCGTCAGCAGTGCTCGCGCAAGCAGGCGCGCAGCGGCGTTACCACCGGCTCGCCTTCCTCCCACCCGATCCGGATCAGAAGCGATGCCGCATTGTCGCCGTAATGCGACTCGCGCATGTGGAAGTCCTCGTTCGCGCGATGGACGAGCCAGTAGCGCCCGGCAGGGAGCTTCGTGATGTCGAGCTGCTGGCCGTGGAAGAACGCGGGATAGCGGTCCGTGTAGCCCACGGACGATCCTTCTTCGACGAACGTCGCTTTCGGCTTGAACTGCCGGCAGCTGCCGAGGAAGCGTGGCGGCCCGTGCGGAATGCCGATCGCATGGCCCCAGTGGTCGGCGATGCAGAAGCCGCTCTTGCGGTCGCGCACCTTCAACGCGAAGTCAACCGCGCTGCGGAGCTCGTAGTGGTCGAAGCCGATGAAATGCCAGTGGTAGTGCGGCGGCGCGACGACATAGTGCAACTCGCCCGAGCTCGCATCGACGCGGACGCCGCCCGACGCGAGTTGGATGAGCTGCCGCACCTGCATCACGTGCGCACCGGGCGCGCGCGTGCCGCGAATCCAGATGACGCCGGGCCCGCGGTTGTCGACCATCGAGGTGAAGCCGAGGAGCCAGTGCCCGTTGCCGCCGCGCGAGAGGACGAGCTGGCTCGGCGGCCGCTGTACGAGATTCGGGAACTTCGGCGTCCCGACGGGGACGACACGCCAGTCGAGCGGCTTGCCCGGGCCGAACGTGCGCAGGTCGCTGCCGTCGACGGCCACGGTCGCGACTTGATACGAGGCGTCGTCGAAGGCGATG
>JBGPLW010000056.1:0-11088 GCA_041486645.1 Gaiellaceae bacterium
CTGGGCCGCGCGCATCCTCGCACCGGTGGGCCGTACTACTTCGCGCGCCGTGCATTCGGCGACTTCGTCGGCTTCCAGACCGCCTGGGCGTACTGGATCGCGGCGTGGGTCGGTAATGCGGCGATCGCCGTGGCGTTCGCCGGCTACCTCGGAGTCTTCTGGGGACGGGTTGGCACGACGAACTGGTTGGCCGCAGTCGTCGCAGTCGCCGCGATCTGGTTCTTCACGCTCGTGAACATCGCGGGCGCGCGCGAGACCGGAATCGCTCAGGTGCTGACGACCGTCCTGAAGTTCGTTCCGCTCGCGGTCATCGGGATCGTCGGCCTGTTCTACATGCACGGCAGCAACTTCACGCCGTTCACACCGGCACACGGCGGCTTCGACTGGCACATCAACGCGGCGGCGACGCTCGCCCTCTGGGCGTTCATCGGCCTCGAGTCGGCGACCGTGCCGGCTGAAGAGGTCAAGGACCCGGAGCGCACGATCCCGCGCGCGACGATCCTCGGCACGCTCGCAGCGACGCTGCTCTACGTCGTCGCGCTCGTCGCGATCATGGGCGTGTTGTCGCAGGCGGCTCTCTCCGGGTCGTCGGCGCCGTTCGCCGACGCCGCGAACGCACTCTGGGGCGGGACGTTCATCGGCCTGACCTGGGGCAAGTGGATCGCGCTCGTGGCGATGACCGCGACGCTCGGGGCGCTGAACGGTTGGATCCTGCTGACGGCACGCGTGTCGCTTGCCGCGGCCGACGACGGCCTCTTCCCGAAGCCGTTCGCACGCGTGCACGGGAAACGGAGCACTCCGGTGTTCGGGCTGCTCGTCTCATCCGTACTCGTGAGCGGGCTCGTGCTCTACAACTGGAACGCGAGCTTCGCAAGCCGCTTCAACGACGTCGTCCTGCTTGCGACGTGGATGACGTTGATCGCCTACGCATACGCAGCAGCGGCCGAAGTCGTGCTGTTCTACCGGGAGCGTGAGCTGTTCTCGTGGGTGAAGCTGACCCGCGACACGGTGATCGCGATGCTCGCGTTCGCGTACTCCCTCTGGGCGATCTGGGGCTCCGGACAGGAGTGGCTCGCAAAGGGCTTCATGCTCCTGCTCCTCGGCATCCCGGTCTTCGTCTGGATGAAGTGGCGGCAGTCCAAGGGCCGCGACGTACCGAGCGACGACGAAGCGTTCTCGCTCCGGCGCGCATACACGCCGCCGCCGAAGCCGCCGTTCGCCAAGCCGCGCGACGACATCGAGCGGAGAGCACCGGTCGGCGCCGGTCTCGACTGAGGGCTCACGAAAGGAGATTGCAATGCGCAGGTTGATCATCATGGGAGCCGGCGGACGCGACTTCCACAACTTCAACGTCGCATTCCGAAATGACCCGGAGACCGAGGTCGTCGCGTTCACCGCGACCCAGATCCCCGGCATCGACGACCGGGTCTATCCGGCCGCGCTCGCAGGACCGCTGTATCCGAACGGCATCGAGATCCGGCCCGAGGACGAGCTCACACAGCTCATCTACGAGCACGGCGTCGACGAGGTCGTCCTCGCGTACTCCGATCTCAAGCACGAGACCGTCATGCACAAGGCGTCGATCGTCCTGGCCGCAGGCGCGGACTTCCGCCTCCTCGGCCCGGATGCGACGATGCTCGGCTCGACGAAGCCGATCGTCGCGGTCTGCGCGACGCGGACGGGGTGCGGCAAGAGCCAGACGAGTCGCAAGGTCGGCAGGACACTGCTCGACGCAGGGCTCAAGGTCGCGCTCGTTCGGCACCCGATGCCGTACGGCAACCTCGAGGCGATGCGCGTCCAGCGCTTTGCCACACTCGCGGAGATCGACGCGTCGCATCCGACGGTCGAGGAGCGCGAGGAATACGAGGAGCCCGTCCGCATGGGCATGGTCATGTACGCGGGCGTCGATTACGAGGCGATCCTGCGGCAGGCCGAGGAGGAGGCCGACGTCATCATCTGGGACGGCGGCAACAACGACTTCCCGTTCTACAAGCCGGATCTGCTCATCGTCGTCGCCGACGCGCTGCGGCCCGGTCACGAGCTCCTCTACCACCCGGGCGAGACGAACGTCCGGATGGCCGACGTCGTCGTCATCAACAAGGTCGACTCGGCAGAGGCGCACAACGTCGAGCTCGTGCTCGAGAACGTCGAGGCGATGAACCCGATGGCGAAGGTGATCTTCGCGAAGTCGCCGCCGACGCTCGACGAGGGGCCCGATCTGCTCGGGCGCTACGTCCTCGTCGTCGACGACGGCCCGACGCTCACCCACGGCGAGATGCCGTTCGGTGCCGGGCTCGTCGCCGCCCGCAGGGCGGGCGCCGCGAAGATCGTCGATCCCCGGCCGTTCGCGGTCGGATCGATCAAGGCGACGCTCGAGAAGTGGCCGCACCTGACGAACGTCCTACCGGCCATGGGCTACGACGACGCGCAGCTCGCGGACCTCGAGGCGACGATCAACGCAGCCGACTGCGACGTCGTCGTCACGGGCACGCCGATCGACCTCGGCCGGCTGATCACGTCCAAGCATCCGATCCGGCACGTGCGGTACGAGCTCGAAGAGGTGGGCTCGCCGACACTCGCCGACGTCCTGGAGCCGGTCGTCGCGCAGGCGAAGACCGCGCATCCCGAGACCGTCGTGACGGGGTGATCTCGATGACGCTTCACCCGACCAGGCGACTCGAGCACTTGACGAGGATCTCGGATCTCGATCCGTGGATGCTCACCGAGCTGCTCGAGCTCGCCGGGACCATGAAAGACGAGCCGGCGCACTGTGAGGACGCGCTTCGCGGCAGGTCGATCGCCTGCATCTTCGAGAAGCCGTCGACGCGCACGCGCGTCTCGTTCGCCGCCGCGGCGGCACGGCTCGGCGCCACGCCGATCGCGCTGACCCCGCAGGAGCTGCAACTCGGGCGCGGCGAGTCGATCGCCGACACCGCCCGTTCGCTCTCCGGCTACGTCGACGCGATCGTGGTCCGCACGTTCGCGCAGGCGACAGTCGAAGAGCTCGCCCGCTGGGCCACGGTCCCGGTTGTCAATGCGCTCTCAGACGAGCACCACCCATGCCAGGCGCTCGCAGACCTCCTGACGATCAAGGAGGCGTTCGGCGACCTCGAAGGGAGGCGCGTCGCGTTCGTCGGCGACGGCGGCGACAACGTCGCACACTCGTTGCTCGAGGCATGCGCGCTCGCCGGCGTGAACCTGACGATCGCGTGCCCGGCAGAGTACGCACCGGATCCGGACGTGCTCCACCGTGCCCGCGTGCGCGTCGAGGACACCGGTGTCGAGCTTCAGGTCGTCCACGATCCGGCGCTTGCGGTCGCAGGGGTGCACGCCGTGTACGCCGACGTCTGGGCATCGATGGGCGAGGAGTCGGAGCGGGACGTTCGCAAACGGGCGCTCACGCCGTATCAGGTCACCGAAGAGCTGATGGAGCTCGCACAACCGGGAGCGATCTTCCTGCACTGCCTCCCGGCGAAGCGCGGCGAGGAAGTGGACGCAGCGGTGATCGACGGCCCGCAGTCCGCCGTGTGGCTCCAGTCGGCCAATCGCCTGCCGACCGAAGAGGCCGTACTGATGATGCTGACGCGCGGGGCCGAACGATGAGCGGGCCGCGCGTCGTCGTCGCGCTCGGCGGCAACGCCCTGTTGCGGCGCGGCGAGCCGGCGGAGGCGGAGACCCAGAGGCGCAACGTCCTCGAGGCCGCCTCCGCCCTCGCGGCTCTCGCGGGCGATCACGAGCTGGTCGTGACGCACGGCAACGGCCCGCAGGTCGGGCTGCTCGCGCTCGAGACCGATGCGTACAAGGCCGTCTCGCCGTATCCGCTCGACGTCCTCGGCGCGGAGAGCCAGGGCATGATCGGGTACCTGCTCGTGCAGGCCCTCCGCAACGAGCTCGCCGGTCAGGCAGTGGTCGCACTGCTGACGCAGGTCGTCGTTCGTCCGGACGATCCCGCGTTCTCGCGGCCGTCGAAGCCGATCGGCCCCGTCTACTCCGAGCGCGAAGCGCACGCCCTCGCCCGCGAGCACGGGTGGGCGATCGCCCCGGACGTGAACTACTTCCGCCGCGTCGTCGCCTCGCCCGAGCCGAAAGAGATCCTCGAGGCCGGCGCGATCGAGCTCCTTGTCGGCTCCGGCGCGGTCGTCGTCTGTGCCGGCGGCGGCGGGATCCCGGTCGTTCGCGAAGGCGACCGCGTTCGCGGCGTCGAAGCGGTGATCGACAAGGACCTGACTGCCGCTCTCCTCGCGGAGTCCCTCGGCGCCGAGCGCCTCGTGCTCGCGACCGACGTCCCGTACGTCATGCACGGCTGGGGCACCCGAGCGGAGCGGCCCATCGAGACCGCGACGCCCACGGAGCTCCGGCGGACGCACTTTGCCTCCGGCTCCATGGCGCCGAAGGTCGAGGCTGCATGCCGGTTCGTCGAGCGCACGGGCGGGAGTTGTGCGATCGGCTCGTTGTTCGAGCTGTCGGCGCTCGTTCGGGGCGACGCCGGCACACAGGTCCGACCTGAGTGGGCGGCCGTGGCGACTGCGTAGTTCAAGGCATCCGGAGTGCGCGGAAATCCGGATGAAGGGCGCCGCGGCCGCCGCTAGCTTCGTAGGCGAGGCCAACGTGACGACGCAGCTCGAAGGCACGCACCTGTTCGAAGCCGCGCGGCGCGGCGACCGCCGCGCGCGCGAGCGCCTGGTCGCGGAGCACCTGGCCGCCGTTCGTTCGATCGCGCTCCGTTACCGGAACCTCGGCCTCTCGATCGACGACCTCATGCAGGAGGGGTCGCTGGGCCTGCTCGAAGCGATCGACCGGTACGAGCCGGAACGCAGCGCCGACTTCGAGTCGTACGCGCGGTTCCGGATACGCCGGGCCATTCGCAACGCGCTGACGGAGCAATCCCGCCTGATCCGCCTCCCGAAGCAGATCGTGGAGCGGCGCCGTGCCATCGAGCGCGCCGAGGCGAGCCTCAAGAGCGCGACCGGCCGCACGCCGACGGCAGCCGAGCTCGCGGCCGCGACCGGGCTGTCTCCAACCGCCGTGATCGCGGCGAGCACCATCGGGACGACTCCGGTCTCACTCGACCAGCCCGTCCTCGAGGACGGGTCGACGCTGGAAGCCCTCGTCGGCGACAGCTCGGCTCAAAGCCCGGAGGAGGAGACGGTCGACCACGAGCAGGCGCAGGCGGTCGACGATGCCGTGGAAGCGTTGCCCGGGCGGCAGCGCGTCATCGTCAGCAAGCACTTCGGCTTCGGCTGCGAGCCCGAGCAGATCGCGGAGGTCGCTGCCGAGCTTCACGTCTCGCAGCAG
Source organism: Gaiellaceae bacterium (assembly GCA_041486645.1). Taxonomy (GTDB): domain Bacteria; phylum Actinomycetota; class Thermoleophilia; order Gaiellales; family Gaiellaceae; genus Palsa-739. Next base: position 5,296 of record JBGPLW010000056.1, read on the forward strand.
CGGGCCAGGGCAATCGAGCGCGACGCGTTGTACGCGCTGCGCGAGCAACTCGACCCCGTCGTTACTCCTCGCCCGACTCATTGAGCAGGCGGTGATAGTGGTGGAGCGCACTCCTCCGTCCTTCTCCACCACCGGCGGCCGTCAGCTCCTCGCGCATGCGAAGTAGCTCGGAGACCACCTCAGGACGCCGGGTGAGGTCGAGCCCGTCGAACGCGCAGCGGCCCTCGAGGACCGCGCCGCCGGGCTCCCAGAACGGGCACGCGTCCTCCGTGCAGAGCGTCATCACCCCGACCAGTGCATCGAGACGGCACGTCCTCCTCATGGCCTGCGGATCTCCGCGGCCGCTCGCCCTCGCATCGGTACTTCTCCGCTTCGCCGATCGGCGATCGCCCCGATGCAGCGCTACCACGCTCGGCGGATCATCCGCGCATGTCCACGATCCTGATCGCGACGGACGGCTCGCCCGAAGCCCGCGAGGCTGTCGAGTACGGGCTCGAGCTCGCGGCCGGCGAAGGCGCCAAAGCGGTGCTCCTGCAGGTGATCCCGCCGATCGACTGGACGGAGCTCGACCGCGGAGCGGTCATCCGCCCGATCCCCGAGGAGATCGCACTGCGGCGCAGTTTCGCGCTCGACGAGGCGGCCAGCCTCGCCGAACGACACGGCGTGCCGGTCACCGCCGAGGTTCTCGCCGGAGATCCCGCAGACGAGATCGTCGCGTACGCGGACAACCACGACGTCGACATGATCGTCGTCGGCTCCCGCGGACGCGGCACCGTCGCGAGCACGCTGCTCGGCAGCGTTTCGCACGCAGTCCTGCGCGAAGCACGACGGCCGGTGCTCGTCGTTCGCGGCAAGACGCTCCAGTCGGGCGTACCGGCAAGGGCCGGCTGATCTTCACAAGCTTCCCCGCCACGCCGCGGGCTGCTGTCCCTCCCGTGGTGACGTCCGTCGCGGCCCGCGGGCCGGGTGACGGGCCCGCGGCGGCGGCGGGGAAACGAGAAGGAGGAAGTCGATGTCCGGAACGATTCTGATCGCATATGGCTCGAAGCACGGCTCGACGCAGGAGGTCGCGCACGCCGTGGCCGAGGAGCTCGAGTCGCACGGTCTCGATGTCGAGACGCTTCCAGCCGGCGCGGTCGACGATCTCACCCCGTACGCCGGCGTCGTCGTCGGCGGATCGATCTACATGGGCCGCTGGCACGCGGACGCGATCGGGCTCCTCGAGCGCAATAGGCATGCCCTCGCCACTCTGCCGCTGGCCGTCTTCGGCATGGGGCCTCGAACGCTCGAGGAACACGACGTCGAAGGCGCGATGTCGCAGCTTCGCAAGTCGCTTGCGGAGGTGCCGGAGGTCGAGCCGTTCGCGGTCGCCATCTTCGGCGGCGTGATCAACCCTCGTGCGCTCCGTTTCCCGTTCAGCCGCATGGCGGCGAGCGATGCGCGCGACTGGAGCGCGATCCGCGCCTGGGCCGAGGGTCTCGTCGCAACGTTCGACTACGGAAAAGCCGCATCGGATCCGAGGGATCCCCGCAGCGAGCTTCAGCAGACCCCCCGATGAGAAGCGAACCACCGGCGGCAAAGCTGAAGCCACAAAGGTCAGAGCTCGAACGACAGAGACTCGGCCGCGACGGAAAGGGAGTTTGAAATGCGCAAGGTATTGGAGATTGGTGGAATCGTCGCCGCGGCAATCCTCGTCGCGTTCGGCGTCGCGTCGATCGTCATGGGCATCAGCGGACGCGGCACGGTTCGCGACAGCCTCAAGCTCGAGCAGATCGTCGGCTCGTCCGACATGACGCCGGCGGCCATCAAGTCCGAGGCGAAGGCGGCCGGCCTTCCGGCCAGCCTGAAGCTGCCGACGGTGGACGTCGCCGGCAAGCCGATCAACTCCGGCGCACGGGCCCGCGCGTTTGCGAGCTACATGCGAATCCACACGCTCGAGTCCACGGGCAACCTGACCTACAGCCAGATGGGCCGCTACACGGCGAAGCCCGGGGCCCCCGCGAAGTTCACGGACGGCCACGGCGGCACGAATGACCTCAACTATGCCAAGCTCGACCCGAAGACGCAGCGCCCCGTCGACAACGCGTCCCGCAACCTCTGGGTCACGGAGACCGCGCTGACCACCGCGCTCAACACGAGCTACATGGCAGAGCAGATCTCGCTCTTCGGCATCGTCGTCGGCGTCGCGCTCCTCCTCGCCGGCATCGGCTTCGCGATCCTCGCGGTCGGCGGCGCGCTCCGCAACCCGGAGACGGCGTTCCTCTTCTTCAGCAAGGTGAAGAAAACACGCGCACCCCGGGTCGCACCGACCGCGTAACACCGCTCTCCCCCCGACTCTGCGAGCCGCCTCCCGGGCGGCTCGCAGTCGTTCGAGGACTACTGCTCGAGCACGCCTTGCTCGAGCGCATAGCGCACGAGCTCGGCCCGGCTCGTCAGCCGGAGCTTCTGCATGATGTGAGCGCGGTGCGTCTCCGCGGTCCGCACCGAGATGAAGAGCTGCGCCGAGATCTCCTGATTCGTGTGGCCGAGCGCCAGCAGGCGGAGCACCTCGCGCTCGCGATCGGAGAGCGGGTCCTCTTCCGCGCGCTTCGCTTCCTCCGTCTCGGCCGCGATGAGCCTCGCCCCGACAGCCGGGTGCACGTAGCTGCTCCCACCCGCCACCTCCCGGATCGCCGCCACCACCTCGGTGTCGGCGGCCTCCTTCAGGATGTAGCCGCTCGCGCCGTTTGCGAACGCCTGGCGGACGTACTGCGGGTCGTCCTGCATCGAGAGCACGAGCACCTTGGTCTCGGGCCGCTCGTGCAGGAGCGTCGGGACGACGTCGAGCCCGCTCTGATCGGGCATGACGACGTCCATCAGGATCACGTCCGGCTTCAGCGCACGCGCCTGAAACACGGCGTCGCGCGCGTTGCCCGCCTCCCCGACCGCCTCGAGGTCGGGCTCGGCGTCGATGAGCAGCTTGAGGCCGGCGCGAAAGACGGCGTGGTCGTCGACGATGAGCACGCGCACGCTCATACGAGGGGCACCTCGGCGACGAGCGTCGCCCCGGCACCCTCGCCCGACTCGACCAGAAGCCGGCCGTCGAGCAGGCCGACGCGCTCCCGCATCCCGACGAGACCGAAACCTGCTTCGCGAACCAAGGCCGTGTCGAAGCCCTGTCCGTCGTCCTCGATCACCGCCGCCACCGCGCCGGGCTTCCGAATGAGCACGACGCTGACGTTGCGCGCGCGCGAATGCTTGACGATGTTCGTGAGCGACTCCTGGACGATGCGATAGAGCGCTGTCTCCACTTCGGCCGGCAGGCGCTCCGCCGCCAGGCCGGACTCGAAGCGTACCCCGATCCCGGTTTGCCCGCCGAACGCCTCCGTCAGGCGCTCGAGCGCAGGGACGAGGCCGAAGTCGTCGAGCACCTTCGGCCTCAGCTCGACGGCGAGCCGGCGTACGTCGTGCAGCGTCGCGACCACGAGCTCACGGACGTCGGAGACCGCCTTGCGCGCGTCGTCGCTGTCGACCTTCTCCTCGAGCGCCTTCAGGCCGAGCAGGATCGACGAGAGCGCCTGCCCCGTCTCGTCGTGCAGCTCGCGCGCGAGCCGCCGTCGCTCGAGCTCCTGCGCGTCGACGATCCGCCGCAGAGCGTCGCGGGCGATGCGCTGGGAGAGATCGACCGCGACCGCAGCGCGAGAAGCGAACGTCTCCGCGAGCCGGACGTCGTTGTCGGTGAAACGCGGATCGGCACCGACCTTGTCGTGGGCGGCGATCAAGCCGATCGTCTCGGAGCGAACCACGAGCGGAACCCAGAGCCCCGTCCGCACACCGAGGCTCCGGACGACGTCGCGATCCACCTCGGGATCGTCCAGCACCGCATCGCTTCGCTCACTTCGTCCGAGCTCGTAGACCCGGCCGCTCTTCGAGGACTCGCGCGGCATCGTCTGACCGAGGAACCTCTCACCGCCTTCACCGGCGACCGCCACGAACCGCAGCTCGTTGTCTCCCGCCGGGAGCATCACCGCGACGAGGCGGGCGTCGAGAAGCTCCCGCAGCCGCCGCGCGACGAGATCGAGGAGGCGCCCGACATCGGTCTCGGTCGCCAGCGCGTTTCCGACCTCGTTGAGGGACTCGAGCTGCCTCGACCACTGCGTCGAAGCCTCGTAGAGACGGGCGTTCTCGATCGCGACCGCCGCCTGCGCAGCGAGCAGCGAGACGATCTCCTGGTCGTCCTCGGTGAAGTCCTCTCCGTCCGCCTTCTCGGTCAGGTAGAAGTTCCCGTAGGCGACGCCGCGGAGCAGGATCGGGACGCCGAGAAACGTGTGCATCGGCGGATGGTTGGCCGGGAATCCGACCGACCGCGGATCGTCGGTGAGGTCGTGGAGCCGGAGCGGCGCCGCCTCGCTGATGAGGGCGCCGAGGATCCCTCTGCCCTGGGGAGGCTCGCCGATCGCGCGGTACGTCTCGTCGTCGATGCCGGCGGTGACGAAGCGCTCCAGCTGCTGCCCGTTGGGATCGATGACGCCGAGGGCCGCATACCGCGCGCCGGTCAGCTCGGCCGCCGCCGAGACGAGCCGCTGGAGGAGCGACTCGAGGGACAGATCCGAGGCAATCGCCATGCTCGCCTCGAGCAGGGCGCGCAGGCGGCTCTCGCTGGGGGTGACGGCTTCCACGGCCCGAAAGGTACAGCCAACGCTGCGGAAAACCCACGCGCGAGTCCGGTCCGCCCCCGATGGCTGCGGCCCCGGCCGGGTGCAGAGTGGAGGCGACCCGAAAGGAGTACTCATGTTCAAGACAATCCTCTGGGCGACCGACGGCTCCGAGACAGCCGCACGGGCGCTCCCGTTTGCGCTCGGGCTCGCCGAGACCGAGAAGGGCAAGCTCGTCGTCGCCCACGTGCGCGAGATCTTCGTCGGGCGCGGCGGCGGCTATCCGGTGCTCGCCGACGAAGCCGAGTTGCGCGAGACGATCGGCAAACAGGTCAAGGAGCTACGGAGCGGCGGCCTCGACGCGACCTTCGTCGTCCGCACCTGCACGTCCGGCCACGCCGCCGGCACGATCGCCGAGATCGCGGGCGAGGTCGGAGCAGATCTGATCGTCGTCGGCACGCACGGCTACGGCCGCGTCGCCGGCATGCTCCTCGGCAGCGTGACGCAGGGCCTCCTGCACACGGGCATCTGCCCGGTGCTCGCAATCCCGACGGGCGTCCCCGTCGAGGCGCACGAGCGCAAGCTCGAGACGAGCCTCACCGCGTAAGTCATGCGGGAAAGCCGCAGCACGGCTCCGTACGGGCGCCGATGCTGCGGCCCTTCCCGCGGGCGAATTTGGATCCGAGCAAACGAAGGGAACTCGCTATGAAAGCGCTCGTCTATCACGGTCCCGGGCAGAAGTCCTGGGACGAGGTCCCAGACCCGACCATCGAGGCGCCGACTGATGTCGTCGTCCGCATCGACTCGTCGACAATCTGCGGCACCGACCTGCACATCCTGAAGGGCGACGTACCGGCTTGCCTGCCGGGGACGATCCTCGGGCACGAAGCCGTCGCCACGATCGTCGAGAAGGGCAGCGCCGTGACGACGCTGGAGATCGGCGACCGCGTCCTCGTTTCGTGCATCACCTCGTGCGGCCGCTGCAGGTTCTGCAAGGAACGCCGTTACGGCCTGTGCACCGGCGGCGGTGGCTGGATCTTCGGTCACCTGATCAACGGCCTGCAGGCCGAGTACGCCCGCGTGCCGTTCGCCGACACGTCCGTCTACAAGATTCCGGCACAGCTCGACGACGAGGAGGTTCTCTTCCTCGCCGACATCC
>JBGPLW010000057.1:0-11080 GCA_041486645.1 Gaiellaceae bacterium
ACGGGGACGGTGGCACTGGCTGTTCGATGCGCAATACATGCTCTTCGCGCGGACGCCGCCGTTGCGATCGGCCGGCCAAGCCGCACTACAGCTCGCCAGTGGGCGGCGCCTGCTCGCGGAGGTCGAGCGCCACCGACCCGATGTTGTCGTGTCGGTTTACCCCGTTTCAACTGAGGTGCTCGCGCGGTTGCGCCGCGCGGGCCGCCTCAGAGTTCCCGTCGTCTCGGCGATCACCGACCTCTCCTCGCTCTGGTACTGGGCAAGCCGTGGCGTCGACGTTCATCTCGTCACGCATCCGGAGTCGATCGCGGAGGTCGTGCGCATCGCCGGCCCGACCCGCGTGGTCGCGGCGCGCGGACTCTGTGACGCTCGGTTCCTCGACCCACCCGGACCCGGCGATGCTCGGCGCGTCCTCGGATTGCCGCAAAGCGGACCGGTGATCGCGATCTCGGGCGGCGGCTGGGGAGTCGGTGACGTCGAGGGTGCGCTGCGTGTCGCGCTCGGCGTGCCCGGCGCAACCGTGCTGGCGCTCTGCGGCCGGAACGATGATCTGCGCCGACGACTCTCGAGCGAGTTCCCAGCCGATCGCGTGCACGTCCTGCCGTTCGTCGACGACATGGCTACGACGCTAGCGGCAGCAGACGTCCTCGTACACTCGACCGCCGGCCTGACGGTGCTCGAAGCCCCGCTCGTCGGCTGCAGGCCGATCTCGTACGGCTGGGGAATCGGCCACATTCGTCTGAACAACCATGCCTACCAGCGGCTTGGGCTTGCGCGCGTCGCCGCAAACCACAGCGAGCTCCGGGCCGCGATCGACGACGCGCTCACGCAACCCCGCACTCCTCGCGCGCGGTCGTACGCCGAGCTACCCGATGCGGCCGAGCTCGTGCTCGAGATCGCCTGACTCCGACGACGGCGTCACGCGCAACGTTGGTCGCGTTGCGGCCGCGCTCGCTGCAGTCCGTTAGAGCGGCGAGACGCGAAGGAAACCCGTCGGCACCCCGCGTGAGGCGAGAAGAGGTACGGATGTGGCGCTCTGCGCTGACCGAACGCGCTTACGACTGGAGGCGTGCGATCACGGCGAGACCGAAGTCGGCGGCGCGCTTGCCGTCGATCACACGGTGGTCGAACGTGACCGAGATGTTTCCCATGCGGCGAACGGCGACGGCGCCGTCGCGCACGACCGGCCGGTCGGCGATGCGGTACACGCCGAGGATCGCGACCTGCGGGTGGTTGATGAGCGGCGTCGTGAAGAGGCCCGCGGACTTGCCCGCGCTCGTAACGGTGAACGTTCCACTCCGCAGCTCCTCCGGCGTGAGCTTGCCCGCCTGCGCGGCTTCGGCGAGCCGCTTCACGTCGGCGTCGAGCTCGTCGAGCGAACGCGAGTCGCACGCGTGCACGACGGGGACGACAAGCCCCTGCTCGGTCTGCACCGCGATGCCGAGGTCGTAGCGGTCGAGGTAGACGAGCTCGCCGTCTTCGATGCGCGCGTTCAGCTCGGGGAACTCCGCGAGCGCTTCGGCGACGGCTTTCAGCGTGAGCGGCAGCAGCCGCTTCACGTCGACGTCGGTGAAGTCACACTCCTCGACCCAGGTGACCGGCGGAATCTCGCGGTGCGCACGCGTCAGGTGTTCGAACATCTGGCGCTTCACGCCGCGAATCGGCTCGCGCCGGCCCTCCGCTTGCGGCGCCGCGGCTAGAGGAGCGGTGCCGCGCACATCGTCCTCGGTGATCCGCCCCTGCGGTCCCGTGCCGGTGATCGTCGCAAGGTCGACGCCAAGCTCAGCGGCGATTCGCCGCACGATGGGCGTCGCCCGAACGTTCGCAGAGCGCGTCCCGACATGCGCGGGACGCGCTCGAGCAGACGCCTGACCCTGATCGAGATCTTGCGCCGAAGGCGCGATCTCGATCAGGAGGGTTCCTACGGGAACGACCTCGCCTTCGGCGACGTAGATCTTCGTCACGACGCCCGCGGCGGGGGACGGGATCTCGACCGTCGTCTTGTCGGTCGCGATCTCGACGAGGGGATCGTCTTCCGCGATCTCCTGGCCTTCGTGCACGAGCCAGCGGGCGATCTCGCCTTCGGTCAGGCCCTCGCCGAGGTCCGGCAGCTTGAATTCGTACCCCACGCGCGGATTCCTACCTGATCGCGTCGTCGTGGAGCACGGCGTGCACGCCCTTTGCCTGGTTCACGACCTGCGTCACACGCAGATCGACGCAGATGCTGGCGAGCGCGAAAGCGCGCTTGCGGTCGAAGCCGCGCTCCCGCTCGAGCAGGTCGAGCATCGTTTCGAGCGCGAGCTGGGCGGCCTTGTCGAGATCCTCGTCGAAGCCGAACGTGACCCATTCGTCGGCGGTGCGCGCAACCGGCATGCGGAGGTCGAGGTCGTCGCGCAAGCCGATCGTCAGCTGCACGCTCTCGAGCGGGCACTCGATCGCCGTCCCCGACACTTCGCCGTCGCCCTGCGCACCGTGACCGTCGCCGGCGGAGACGAGCGCGCCGTCGACCGGGATCGGCAGATAGAGCGTCGTGCCGGCGACGAGCAGCTTGCAGTCGATGTTGCCGCCGAAGCGGCGCGGCGGAATCGTCGAGTGGTTGCCCGGCTCGGACGGCGGCATGCCGATGACACCGAGAAACGGCGCCGGCGCGACTCGAAGCTCGTCTTGGCGCCACACGTCCCCGTCGAGCTGCCACGGGAACACGGCGCCGTCCCCGAAGTTGACGCCCCACCCGCGCGGCGCCACCTCGTCGATCGCGACGACGAGCGTCTGCCCGGCACGCGCGCCGCGCACCTCGATCGGGCCCGTGAGCGCATGCCCGCTGTGCAGAACCGTGTCGCGCTCATAGAGCTCCGCGTCGGGCTCCCAGCGCCAGCCGGCGTTCAGCGACTGGAAGCGGACCGCGTCGCCGGCGTCGATCGTGAGCACCGGCGCCAGCTCGCGCGAGAAGTAGCCGTGGACGGTGCGCTCCTCGAGCGGGATCTCGTGCGTGGTCACCCGCAACCTGCCTTCAGGCAGGTTGCAGTCGTCGACTCCGTGCGAACGAACCAACGACTGCAACCAGGTTGAAACCTGGTTGCATTCACAAGCGTGGCTCCTGAATCCACGCGTCGCTCGGCGCGAGCAGTACGCGCAGCCCGATGCGCTGCCCGTCCTCGCCGCGGAACTCCCAGAGAGCGAGCGCCTGCTCGTCGCCGCGCACTTCGCCGGCGACGTCGGCTGGGACGTAGCCCGCCTGCACCCGCCGCTCGGCGTCCCAGATGCCGACCGCGTTCGGGTCGTGCTCGTTCTCGGGCTCGCGCACGAGCGCGAGCCGCCGCCCAGGTGCGAACGCGTCATCCTGCAACGCCTCCGCCCGATACGACGCGCCCGCGAGCTTCACGACGCGCAACCGCTCGTCGTCCCAGCGCACGGCGTCGCCCGTCGCCGCGTCACGGAGCCAGTAGCCGGACTCGCCGCGCTCCAGCCACAACCGAAGGCGCTCAGAACCGAAGGAGCTTTCGGGCGGCATCGACGACGCGCTCGACGGAGGGCATGTACGCGTCCTCGATCTTCCAGTACGGATACGGGACGTCGTAGCCGGTGACGCGGAGCACTGGCCCGCGCAGGTCGAGGATCGCCTTCTCGGCGAGGATCGCGGCGAGCTCCGCGCCGAAGCCGGCGACGCGCGGCGCCTCCTGCACGATCACGACGCGGCCGGTCTTCGCGGCGGACGCCAGCAACGCGTCCTCGTCCAAAGGCTTCAACGTGCGGATGTCGAGGACCTCGACGGACGCCTCATCGGCAAGCGCGTCCGCGGCGCGCTCGCACAACGGCACCATCGCGCCGTATGCGACGAAGGTGATGTCGTCGCCCTCGCGCGCAAGCCGCGCCTTCCCGAGCGGCACGACATGCTCGCCCTCGGGAACCTCGCTCCGCTCGCTCCGGTAGATGAGCTTCGGCTCGAGCACGACGACCGGATCGGGGTCGCGAATTGCCGCCGCAAGCAGGCCTTTTGCATCGGCCGGCGTCGACGGGATCGCGACCTTCACGCCCGGCGTGTGCACGTAGTACGTCTCGGGCGAATCGTCGTGCAGCTCGGGCGCGCGCACGCCGCCGCCGTACGGCATGCGCACGACGAGCGGAAACTCCATGCCACCGCCTGTGCGCCAGTGATAGCGGCCGACGTGCGTGATCAGCTGATCGAGGCACGGATACGAGAACGCGTCGTACTGCATCTCCGTCACCGGCCGCCAACCGGCCATGCACAGCCCGACGGCCGCGCCGAGGATGCCGGCCTCGGCGAGCGGCGTGTCGACGCAGCGATCTTCGCCGAAGCGCTCCCGGAGCCCCGCCGTCGCTCGGAACACGCCGCCCGAGCGGCCGACGTCCTCCCCCATGACCATCACCGCGTCGTCGCGCGCGAGCTCGATGTGAAGCGCGTCGTTGATCGCCTCGACCATCAGGAGCTCAGGCAACGCCGCCTCCGAGAATGCGCCGCAGCTCCGCGAGGTCGGCGGCAAACGAAGCCGGTGGGTTTGCGTACGCGTGATCGAAGAGGAGCGAGAGGTCTGCGTCCGGCTCCGCCTCCACCTCGACGATTCCTGCCCGCATCACCTCCACGGCTTCGCTTCGAATCGCAGCCTCGAGGTCGTCGCCGAGCATGCCGAGCCGCCTGAGGTAGCGCTCGTAGCGTCCGAGGCACTCGTTCTGCTTCTCCAGCTCGACGCGCTCGAGATCGATGTACGCGCGCGGGTCGTCGGCCGTCGCGTGCGGCGCCGCGCGGTACGACACGGCCTCGATGAACGTCGGGCCGCCGCCGCCGCGCGCACGCTCCACAGCCTCGCGCGTCGCCTCGTAGACCGCGAGCACGTCGCCGCCGTCGACGCGCATACCGGGAATGCCGTACCCCGCAGCCTTGTCGACGAGCGCTTCCGCGTGCGTCTGCGCCCCGACCGGCGTCGAGATCGCCCAACCATTGTTGTTGCAGAAGAGGACGAGCGGCGCCTGGAACACGCCCGCGAAGTTCGCGCCCTCGTGGAACGCGCCCTCACTCGTCGCGCCGTCGCCGAAGAACGTGAGCGCGCACGCCCGCTCCCCCTTCAGCTTCTTCCCCCACGCGAGCCCGGCGGCATGGGGCACCTGCGTCGCGATGGGCACGCAGATCGATGCGACGTTGTAGTCGGCCGGGTTCCACCAGCCGGCCGGGTGGCCCCGCCACCAGTGGAGGACGGTCGCCGGCGACATGCCGCGCAGCAGCCCGATCGCCGACTCTCGGTAGCTCGGGAAGATCCAGTCGTCGTCGTCGAGCGCGTGCACGGCGCCGGCCTGCATCGCCTCGTGGTTCCAGAAGATCGCGTAGGTGCCGATGCGCCCCTGACGGTGGTAGACGACCGAGCGCTCGTCGTAGGTCCGGAGCAGCACCATCGAGCGGTAGAGCTCGAGCAGATCCTGCTCGCCGAGCCCGTCGACCTCGCGATCCTCGTCGATGACGCGCCGAAGCTCGTGCTCGCCTGGAGCTACCTTCGCCACGCCGGAAGAGTACTCGGCCCGCTACTTGGTGAACTTGAAGTTCGCGCGGTGCACGGAGCCGTCCTTCAGCTTCAGGACGAGGGCTCGGCAGGTGCCGGCCCACGCCTTGTCCGTCTTCCAGACGTAGTTGTACTGGTCGTTGCCCGCGTCGTAGCTCAGGCTGCTGCTCCCCGCCGTCAGCGTCGTCTCGACGCCGTCGGCCGGCGCGCTCGCATCGCACGCGATCGTCTGTGACTTCGGATATCCGTCGGCGAAGATGTCGAGACCCCGGTTTCCGGAGAGGCTGAACTTGACCGGGATCGCCTGGCCCGAGTTGACGGTGTTGAACGTCGGCTCGTTGTCGACCGGCGCAAAGAAGCCGTTGAACGGAACCGAGACGAAGTAGGAACGCTGAAGCGAGCTCACGTTGCCGTCGGAGTCCGTCGCAGTCACGACGAACGTGTGCGGCCCGAACGTCGACGTGTCGATGCTCGCTCCACTCGGCACCGTTCCGACGCAGGAGGCGACCGCGGCCGGGTTCGGCACGCACTGGTAGGTCGCGGTCACCTGCTGGTTCGGCGCGTACGGCCCGAGCGGCGCTTGGAGGAGGATCAGCGGCCCGACGACAGTGCCCGCGGTCGCGGAGGTGAAGTTCCGGCCCTTGTTCGTGCTCATGGCGACGTTGACGCCGTCGGTGAACTCCACCGCGACCTCAGGATCGATTGCGACCGGAATCGGATTCGACTCGTAGAGCGTCGGGTCGAGCGCGCTCTGATGCAGCGGCGCAACAGTCCAGTGCGTCACATTCCCGTGCACGAGAGCGGCAGCATCTGCGATCTGCGTCTCGTCGGTCGCGCGTGCGCGAACAATCGCATTCGCCCCGTCGAACGTCACGCTCACCTGACTGATGAGCGGCGGCGTGCGGTCCGGGCTGTTCGAGTAGATCACCTTGAACGACGCGCCGATCACCGTGCGCTGCGTGCCGTGGTGCGTGTCGCCGTCGTTCGGGCGGAACTGTCCGCTGACGTTCAGGAAGTCGCGCTCCTTGCCAAAGGTGACTGCGCGCTCGAGCGTGAACGGATTCGCAGGGAAGAAGATCGCGTCCACGTTCGGCTTGGGCTCGTTCGCGGCCAGGTCGATCGTCGGGTAGCCGAGCTGCACCGTCGCGGCCGCGTCACTCGTCGTCAGGTCGTTCACCCAGACGCCGCGCGCCGGCAGCGAGGACGACGTGACTTCCAGGCTCGAGAGCGGCAGGTTCGGCCGATAGAGGCCGAATTGCGTCTGCTGAACGGCACCCGCACTCGGGAAGGTGAGCACCTTGACCTGGCTTCCGGTGACAGGATCGGCGGTCGTCGTGACCGGTGTGAAGACAGGCGCCGTCCCGGGCGTGCCGAAGTGCCAGAACGGGAGCCCGTAGAAGGTCGTCTCCTCCATCACCTTCTCGTCGTACACGTCATAGGCGCCGGCTGTGCCGAAGTACTGCTGGAGCGCCGCCGCCCACTGCTCGCCGACCGAGTTCGCGTCGGAGTGGAGGTTCTTCGCGAAGAGCGAGAGCAGCCGCTCGGAGAGCGCCACCGACGCGCTGTCGCCGTAGCCGAACCCGGTGTTCGCGATGTACATCGCGACCTGGTCCTGGCTGTAGAGCTGCGGCCAGTCGAGGTAGCTCCCACCGCTGCCGCCGAGCGTGTCTGCGACGTTCAAGCCGCCGTGGCAGCCCATCGTGAAGAGGATGCGCGCTGCGATCGCCGCCGTCGTCGTGCCCGGATCGCCGGTCGTTCCGAGCGACCCGTCGGCAGCCTGGAACTCGAAGTGGTTGTAGTGCGCGTTCAGCGACGCGACGTCGGCGGCACCGGCCGGCTGGAAGAAGGCGCCGAAGATGTCCGGCGCGGTCCACGGCGGCGGCGGCGGCGAGACGGGCGTGTTGATCGCGGCATGCCCGCCGATCGTGTCCTGCTGCGTCGCCGTCGCGAAGTTCCCGTGGAGGTTGTCGTGCACCGACTGCGCGCCGTCCGCGAGGAAGTCGTAACCGGTCGTCAGCAGCTTCTGCGGGCTGAGCGTTCCGACCGCCGTCTGCGGCGTCCCGGTGTAGCCGCTCGCCTTCAGGTACCGGCTGACCTGGCCGAGGATGTCTGCGGGCGTCTCGACAAGGCGCGAGACGGAGAGCTGCGGCAGCAGCAGGTCGCGACCGAGCCACGGGATGCTGAGGAACGCACCGTAGGCGCCGTCGGTGAGGATGTTGTTCTCCGCCGCCGAGTTGTAGAGGGCGTTGCCCGCCAGGAGACCATTCGTCGTGAAGGCGAGATCGGTCGCGACGTTCTCCTCCGGCGAAAGCGTCACCGGATCAGGCGTGCGTGCCATCGGCGTGGCTTCGTCGGTGCCGGTGAGCACGATGTAGTGCAGGTTCGGGAGGCCGGTCACCGAGTTGCGGTAGGACGCGACGACGTCGTTGATGGACCGGACGACCGTGTTCGCGAGCGAGCTGTCGCACGGCTGCGCATCCCAAGCCGCGTACGCGGCGCGCACCGCCGGGTTCCCGTCGACGTACAGGATCGTGCCTGCGACCTCGGGCCGCGCGGCAAGCGTTCCGAGCGCGCTCAACATCGAGTTGACGGCGGTGACGCCGGCCGGGGTCGTGCCGTACATCGCCATCAGCCGCTGCTTGTCGACGATGAAGAGCGACTTCGTCGCTGCCGGCAGCGAAGCGGGCAGCGTGCCCTGGTTCGCCGCGGTCACGACGAGCCCGCGCGCCGGGCACGTAGCCGGGATCGGCGGCGGCGGGGTGGTCTTCACCCGCAGCACGTACTGGCTGTTGCTCGACGCCCCGTTGTAGCCGCTCACGCCGATCGTGGCGACGCCGCTCTCGCCTGCGGTGATGATCTGCGCCGCCTCGTTTACGTCGCCTCGGTTGGCCGAGATGCTCCCGACGGGGATCGAGCCGACGGGGATCGAGCCGACGGGAATCGAGCCGACCGGTACGTCCTGGAGCGTCTCCGGCGGCAGTGCGCCGTTGGTGAAGCCGACGCCCCCGTCCTCGATCGGGATCGACCCGACGGGAATCGAGCCGACCGGGGTCGAGAAGAACGACTGTCGCGCCGGCTTGCTCACCGTCAGGTCGAGATCCGTGCCCGACGGCGTATGCAGGAACACGGCGATCTGCGTCCCGCGCGGCAGCCCGTCGAGCGAGAGGTTGTAGAAGTCCTGGTCGCCGCTGACGGCGATGTGGCCGACGACGAGCGTGTCGGAGCCGATCGTCTGAGCGGTGTCTGCAGTGTCGTTGCCCGGCTCGCCGTTCTGGAGAACGGTCACCGGAGCCACGCCGCCGTCCGTCGAGAGCGAGAAGGTGCCCGCGCGCGCTGTCACCCGCGTCGTGAACGTCCCGAGCCGGAGACCGACGAACGAGTCGAAGCTCAACGACACGGTCAGCGCTCCCTCGCTCTCACCGCAGTCGAGCGGCCAGGTGTACGTGTTCAGCTTGTTTGCGGCGGCGGCGCTGGTGCCTTCCACGATCGGAGTTCCGGCATCTTGCGCGGCGCCTGCGCCGTAGGTCACCTTCGCGCTCCCGCCGACAGGGAAGAAGCCGTCGGGGAGCCGCGTCGAGAACGAGAACGCGCCGACGATGCTGCAATCGACGGTCGCGCTCTCCGTGTAGGTCACATGCGGAGGCGTTGCGGAGTACGGCTGAAGACCCTGCACGTTGAGGTTCTCCCAGGGAAGCCCGGTGCCGCCGGCCCTGTTGATGATCGCCGAGAGGATGTCGTTGACGGTGATGTGCGCGTTCGCAAACGCAGTTGCAAGCTGCGGTGCGAGGAACGTGACCGTTGGGACGATGGCGTTCTGCGCATAGGCGTCACCGAGCGTCTTCGTCGCGCAGGCGACGAGCTTCGTGCAGTCCACGACTGCCGGCAGATCGGCCGCTGCGATGTCGCCGAGCTGCACAGCCGCGAGCCGCGAGGCCGCGACGTCGGTCGCGGCGATCGAGATCGAGCCGACCGGGATCGAGCCGACCGGAATGGAGCCGACCGGAATCGAACCCACCGGCGCGGAGCCGAGATGCCCTTCGATGTCCGCCTGGAGCACGCTCGTCGTCGGAGTGATCGTCGCGCAGTCGGACGCCGAGAGGGCCGGATTGGCTCCGCCGCACCAGCTGTCGAAACCGGGCGCGGGAAGTGACTGGAGCCGCGCGGAGCCGATCAGCAGCGATGACCAGTGGACGCTCTTCAGGAGCGTCGTCACGAAGCTCACGTCCTTCAGCGGCAGTGCCGCGAGCCGCGACTTCACCGACGCGTTCCCGAGCACGTTCGAGAGCGAAAGGGCGTTCAGCGGCCTCCCGGCGAACGGCGTGCCGCCGAGCACCTCGGCCCAGGTCGCGTGGTCGGCCTTGCAGGCGGCCACGGTCGTACCGGGCGCGGGCACGTCGCCGCAGAGCGGGAGCTGCGAGAGGAGGAGCGACGAGAGCCCGATCGAGCCCACGGGCAGGTCGAGCAGCCCGATCGAGCCGACAGGGATCGAGCCCACCGGGATCGAGCCCACCGGGATCGAGCCGACCGGGATCGAGCCGACCGGGATCGAGCCGACCGGGATCGAACCGACCGGGATCGAACCGACCGGGATCGACCCGACCGGGATCGACCCGACGGGCGTCGAGCTCGTCGGCGGCGCTCCGTTCGGCGTCGTGTTCGGGGACGAGCCGGAGACGAAGGCGAGCCAGGCGTTCGGGATGTCGGCGAGCTTCACGTTCGTGATCCCTGCGCCGACGCTCGTCGGCGTCACGCTGACGTTCAAGTTCGCGAGCGGCGTCCCGACGGTGGTCGTCGGCGGCGGGGTCAGCGTCGTGAACGTGCCGGTCGAGGTCGAGCGCTGCTGCGTCGGCCAGCTCTGAACGCCGTGCACGGAGGGCGCGGTCGCACCTGGACCGCCGCCGGTCTTGTCGCCGTAGGTGATCGTCAGCGTCGCGCCGCCCGCGAGCGTGATGCCGTTGATGTAGATCCCCGGCGGGTCGGTGTTGAGCGTGCCCGTGCTCGAGATGGTGTAGCCCGGGGTCCCCGCAACTTTCGAGGGCGCGCTCCAGCCCGTCGGCACCATGAGAATGAGGCCGCCGTTCACCATGCCGCCGGCGGCGGCGGTGTACGTGAAGGTCAAGGTGTTACCGGTCGAGCCGGGGGTGAACGTCGTCGGCGCCCCGGTGATCGTTCCGGAGCCGTCCGGTGCAGTGCCGCCGCCGAAGTCCGCGATCACGCACTGCGAGAACTCGGAGGTGCTGCCGCCGGGCGCGGTCGCGGTCGCGGTCACCGCTTCGCCATTCTGCACGGCCGTCGTCTCGAAGCCCCAGGAACCGCTGCCGTTGGCATCGGTGCTCGCAGTCGTCGAGCCGAGGAACGTTTGCCCTTCGCCGTTGCCACTTTCGTCGCACGACGGGCTCGTGAAGATCTCGATCTGATACCCCGCCGTGCTGGCTGTCGAGGAGAGCGTGCCGACGACGGAGTTGGCGGAGACGCCGGTGATCGCCGGGAAGTTCTGGAGATCGTTCGGCCCGGTGTCGGCGTCACCGGTGTCGTTCGTGGTCACGCCGACGGGCGCGAGGTCGATGCCG
>JBGPLW010000058.1:0-11013 GCA_041486645.1 Gaiellaceae bacterium
ACTAGTCAGGAAGCATCGGCATCTCGAACCCCCGGTCTCGCCCGAGCAGCACGGCGCGGGTGATCGCCGACGCGCCGAAGCGGTTGCGCACCTCGTCGAGCACGGCGTCGAGGGTGTCCTCGTCGCGGGCCTGGAACGGCAGCGGCGGTTGCACGGCACGCGCGTCCTCGAGGTTCGCGACGGCGATGCCGACGAGCGTCAGGCCGCGCTGCTCGACCATCGGCAGGGCCGAAGCGACGAGTGCCCGCGCGACGACGAGAATCGTCTCGGTGTGCGCGGTCGCTTGGGGGAGCGTGTGCGACCGCGTCGCCCGCGTGTAGTCGTCGAACCGCAGGCGGAGGACGATCGTGCGACCAACGCGGCCCGCTGCGCGCATTCGCCGCGTGACACGGTCGACGAGCGCGACGACGTCGGCGTCGACGGACTCCGGCGACCAAGGCGATCGGCCGCGCGCGCGTTGCGACCCGATCGAGCCGCGCCGCCGCCGTCTCTGCACCGGCCGCGGGTCGAGGTTGTGCGCAAGCGCGTGAAGGTGCCGTCCCGACGCGCGTCCAAGCCACGAGACGAGCAGCGACTCCGGCATGAGCGCGACCTGCCGGACCGTCATGATCCCCCGATCGTGAAGCTTGCGCGCCGTGACAGGGCCGACGCCCCAGAGCCGCTCGACAGGAAGGGGGTGGAGGAACTCGAGCTCGCGATCCGGCGGCACGAGTAGGAGCCCGTCCGGCTTCGCGACGCCGCTTGCGACCTTCGCGAGGAACTTCGTCCTCGCGACGCCGACCGTGATCGGCAGGCCGACGCGCTCGCGGACGTCGCGCCGCAGGCGGACCGCGATCTCGAGGGGTGAGCCGACGCTCCTCTCCATCCCGCGGACGTCGAGGAATGCCTCGTCGATCGACATGCGTTCGACGAGCGGCGACGCGTCGTCGAAGACCCTGAACACCGCTTTGCTCGCCTCCGAGTACGCCGCCATCCGCGGTGGGACGACGATCGCCTGTGGGCAAAGGCGCCGGGCTCGGCGCGCGCCCATCGCGGTGCGCACGCCGTACGCCTTCGCCTCGTAGCTCGCGGCGAGCACGACGCCCATGCCGACGATCACGGGCCGCCCCCGCAGGCGAGGGTCATCGCGCTGTTCGACCGATGCAAAGAACGCGTCGAGGTCGGCGTGCAGGATCGTCGCGTCTCCCGGCACGAGCTAGACCGCGAGCTGCAGCTGCTCCGGATCGTCCGGCGGCTCGAGCCTGAGCTTGCGCCGGTCGCGGACGCCGTGGCGGCGCGCGAGGTCGCGCACCTGCTCCTTCACCGGTTTCGTCTCTGTCGCCGACAGGTATGCGCGGCGTCCGTAGAGCCGCTCGTACTCGGGTAGGAGCTCCGGCCAGTCGCGCTCGAGCGCAGCGAGATAGTGCTCCTTCGTGCCCGGCCTGAGATGCAGCAGGTTCGTCCAGATGCCGGTCGCGCCGGCGGCGCGCACTGCGCGCACGACGTCCTCGAGCAGCTCGGGCTTGTCGGTGATCCCGGGCAGGATCGGCGCCATCCCGACGCCGACGTCGAGGCCCGCCTCGACGAGCTCGGTCACTGCGCGCAGACGCTGCAGCGGCGGGGCGGTTCCCGGTTCGGTCTTGCGCCAGGCGTCGGTGTCGATCGTCGGGATCGAGAACGTGACGTGCACAGCCGCGCGCTGCGCTGCCGCGACGAGCACGTCGATGTCGCGCACGATCATCGGCCCGCGCGTGATGATCGAGAATGGGTTCGCGGCAGCGGCGAGCACCTCGAGACACGCGCGCGTGAGCTTGTACCGGCCCTCCGCGGGCTGGTACGGATCGGTTGCCGCGCCGATCGTCACCGACTCGCGCTGCCACGACGGGCGCGCGAGCTCCTTCCGCAAGACCTCCGCGATGTTCGTCTTCACGCGGATGCTCGTGCCGTAGCGCTCGCCGGACGGGCGGTCGGCACGCTGCTCGAACGCGCGGACGTAACAGAACGTGCAGCGGTGCACGCAGCCCATGTAGGGATTCAGCGTCCAGTTGAATCCCATGCCCTGCACGCGGTTGAGCGCAGAGCGGCAGGGCTCCTCCCGATACTCGACCCGCATCGCGGGAGTGTAATCGAACATATGTTCGTATGGCAACGATTTAAGCTCGCAAGCTCCTAGGGGAGAGGAAAGGGGAGATCGATGAGGTGGAGGCTGATGGCGGGCGTCCTCATGGGCGCTGCCGTGCTCGCAGCAGGAGGCGTCGCGCTCGCCGCCGTCTTCTCGCCGGGGGCGCCCGGGCTCGGCGACCTGTACTTCCCGCTCGGCGGGAACGGCGGCTACGACGTCCAGCACTACGGGCTGACGCTCGCGTACGACCCGCCGGCGAACCAGCTCACGGGAACCGCCGTGATCACGGCGAAGGCGACGCAGTCGCTCTCGCAGTTCGATCTCGACCTGCGCGGCTTCTCGATCACGCGGCTGCTCGTGAACGGCGTCGCCGCAACCTCGACCCGCGACGGCCAGGAGCTCGTGATCACGCCCGCCGCGGGGCTGCCGAACGGGAGCACGTTCACGGTCACCGTCGGCTACACGGGGACGCCGACCGTCGTCACCGATCCCGACCAGTCGATCGAAGGCTGGGTGCCGACCGACGACGGCTCCGTCGCCGTCGGTGAGCCGCAGGGGTCGCCGGGCTGGTTCCCGTGCAACGACAACCCGCAGGACAAGGCAACCTATGACTTCTCCGTGACCGTGCCCGCCGGCCTCACCGCGATGGCGAACGGCGTGCTGCTCTCGAACGCGTCGAGCAACGGCAAGACGACGTGGGTGTGGCGCGAGACCGATCCGATGGCGACGTACCTCGCGACCGTCGACACCGGCCGTTTCGACCTCACCGTGTCGTCGATCGACGGCATTCCGTCGTATGTCGCCGTCGACCCACAGCTCGCGAAGGGGCAGGTGCTCACGAAGCTGCCGGAGATCGTCCGCTTCTACAG
Organism: Gaiellaceae bacterium; assembly: GCA_041486645.1. GTDB lineage: Bacteria > Actinomycetota > Thermoleophilia > Gaiellales > Gaiellaceae > Palsa-739. The sequence continues at coordinate 2,971 of JBGPLW010000058.1, forward strand.
CTCGATCTTCGGCCCATATCCGTTCACGGCCGCCGGTGCGATCGTCGACTCGGCGAAGAACCTCGGCTACTCGCTCGAGACGCAGACGAAGCCGCTCTTCCCGTACGTGCCGGACGAGGCGACGCTCGCCCACGAGCAGTCGCACATGTGGTTCGGCGACTCGGCGACACTCGGCCGCTGGCCCGACATCTGGCTGCACGAGGGCTTCGCGACGTGGTCGGAGTGGATCTGGAGCGAGCACGAGGGTAACAAGAGCGCGGCGCAGTGGTTCAAGCAGCTGTACAACACACCCGCGCAGAACGATCACTTCTGGAACCCGCCCCCCGGCGACCCGGGCGACCCGGCGCATCTCTTCGACGGGACGATCTACTACCGCGGCGGCATGACGCTCGAGGCGCTTCGCGAGAAGATCGGCAACGACGCGACGTTCTTCAGGATCATGCGCGACGAGGCGCAACAGAACCGGTTCGGCACGGTGACGACGCCGGGCTTCATCGCCATCGCCGAACGGGACTCAGGGCTCGATCTCGGTAAGTTCTTCCAGGCGTGGCTCTTCACACCTGGGAAACCCACCGCCTGGTAGAGCTCGAACCGGGCATTGTCCGCGTGACGCTGGCCCTCCCGACGGGCCCGCGTCACGTGCACTGCTACTTCCTGCGCGGCGACGACGGGTGGACGCTCGTCGACACAGGGCTCGGGCTGATGGAGACGCCGTGGACCGACCTCCTCGACCAAATCGACGGCGACGTCGTGCGGATCTTCATCACGCACATGCATCCCGATCACGTCGGCGGGGCGGAGGCCGCCGCAGCCGCGACAGGCGCGCCGGTCTTCCAGGGACGCCTCGACTACGCGCAGTGCGAGCGAGTCTGGGGTTCCGACGACTGGCCCGAGCGGATCGCGGAGTGGTTCATCCGGAACGGCGTGCCCCCCGCGGTGTCGGACGAGCTGATCGAGTCGGGCCACGTCTTCGCCGACTTCGTGCGCTTCGCGTGGAACCCGACGCTCGTCGAGCCGGGCGACGAGATCGACGGCTGGCGCGTCCTCGCGACGCCCGGGCACGCGGACGGGCATCTGAGCCTGCACCGCGGCGACGTCCTGATCGCCGGCGACACGCTGCTGACGCCAATCACGCCGGCGATCGGGCTCTATCCGGAGAGCCGCCCCGACCCGCTCGGCGACTACGTCGAAACCCTCGCGCGCATCGCCGAGCTCGCGCCGCGCGTCTCGTACGGCGGCCACGGCGTCCCGGTCGAGAACCCGGCCGAGCGGTGCGCCGAGACGATCGCGCACCACGAGGACCGGCTCGACCGCACGCAAGGCGCGCTCGGGGCGGAGCCGCGATCGGGCTTCGACGTCTCGCACGACCTCTTCGGGCACGAGCTGCCGGCGATCCAGCGCCGCTTCGCCGTCGCGGAGACGCTGTCGCACCTCGAGCGGCTCGTTTCCCTCGGCCGCGCGGAGCGCGGCGGAAACGACCGCAGTGTCACCTATACTCCGCGCTTCGCCGGTGGACGACCTCCCCTCTAGTACCTACGCCCCGAGGTCCGGGGCGTGACCCTCACACTCGAGCTGATCGGCGTCGGGCTGCTGATCCTGGCCAACGCCTTCTTCGTGGCGGCCGAATACGCGCTCGTCACGGCGCGGCGCACGCGGATCATCGAGCTGCACCACCAGGGCAACCGTCGGGCCCGCGCCGTGCTGCGCATCACCGCCGACCCGCCGCAGTTCATCACCGCGATGCAGCTCGGCGTCACGCTCACCTCGCTCGGTATCGGCGCCCTCGGCGAGCAGGCGCTCTCGCATGCCTTCGACAAGTGGATGGCGACGATCATCGCCGTGCTGCTCGCGTACCTGATCCTGACGTTCGCGCACGTCGTGATCGGTGAGCTCGTGCCGAAGGGCGTCGCGCTCGGGCACGCCGAGGGGACAGCGCTCTGGGTCTCGGCGCCGGTGCGCGCGTTCTTCACGCTGTTCGCGCCTTTCGTCTGGGTGCTCCGCAAGGCGACCGAGGGGGTGCTGCACCTACTCGGCCTCGAGTCGCCGGGGGCCGAGCGTGAGCCGCTCTCGGAGGCGGAGCTGCGCATGCTGCTCTCGCGCTCGAGCCAGGAGGGCGAGATCGAGCACGAGGAGCAACAGATGATCGACAAGGTCTTCGTGTTCGGCGACAAGGACGCGGCCGACGTGATGGTGCCGCGGCCGGAGGTTGCAGCGGTGTCGGTCGAGATGCCGCCGGAGCAAGCGCTCGCCACGGTGCTCGACTCTCCGTACACGCGCTATCCGGTCTACAGCGAGTCGCTCGACGACATTGTCGGCGTCCTCCACGTGCGCGATCTCTTCATGGCCGTGCACGACCGCGGGCTCGCGGACGTGAAGCTCGACGAGATCACCCGGCCGGCATACATCGTCCCGGAGACGAAGGATCTCGCCTCGCTCCTCCAGGAGTTCCGAAAGACGAACAATCACTTCGCGATCGTCGTCGACGAGTATGGCGACACCGCAGGCATCTGCACGCTCGAGGATCTGCTCGAGGAGATCGTCGGCGAGATCGAGGACGAGTTCGACGTCCCGGAGGAGCAGATCGAGCAGATCGACGACGAGACGTATCGCATCGACGGCATGTTCTCGATCGACGACTTCAACATCCGCTTCGGGACAGAGTTGCCGGACGAGGACTACCACACGCTCGCCGGCTTCGTGTTCGGCCAGCTCGGCCGCGCACCGCAGCCGGGCGACGACGTGTCCTACGATGGGATGCGTTTCGACGTCCTCGAGGTGGACGGGAACCGCATCGAGCGGGTGGCGGTGAACTTCCTCGAACGGCCGACGCCGCGGCGCGGCGGAGGCGAGTTGCTTGCGCCCGAGGACGAGGTCGAGTAGCTACTCTCCCGACGGTTCTGAGGGTCTATCTTCTGTCTTCCGAAGGAGAACGATGAAGCGAATCAGCATGTTCGCGACGCTCGTCACGGCGGTCGCGGTCCTTGCCGCGAATGCAGCGGCAGCGACGCCGACGCTCACGGCTTCGGTGTCCGATCCGTTGAACATCTCGCTCAAGAATGGCTCTGCGAAGGTCACGAGCCTGAAGGCCGGCACTTACAAGATCGTCGTCAAGGATCTGACGGCCAATCACAATTTCCACCTGACGGGCCCCGGCCTGAACAAGACCACCTCGGTCTCTGGGAAGGGCACGCTCACCTGGACGGTCACCCTGAAGAAGGGCACCTACAAGTACGTGTGCGACCCGCACAGCGCGTTCATGAAGGGCTCCTTCACCGTCAAGTAGCGCAGTCTCGCTTCGAGCAACCAGGTTGCAACGGCGTTGCAACCTGGTTGCAGTTGCTCTCCAGCAACCAGGCTTCAGCCTGGTTGCAGTCGTTGAATCGGGAGAGCGGAGCAGACGACTGCAACCGGCTTGAAAGCAGGCTGCGGGCTGCCGCTTGGGCTACGCCACTTCGAGCGCGCTGATCTCGCCGTCGGCGATCGACCACGCGGCGAGGGCGTCTTCGCGCAGCGAATAGATCAGGTAGGGCTTGCCCTGCCAGAGTCCGATGTTCTCGACGTCGGTGCGCGACGGGCGCGGCGGCGACGAAAGGTGCGAGTGGAAGACGGCGAGCTCCAGGCCGTCGTCTTCGAGGAACCAGAGCTCGGGATCGACCTCCAGCTCGAAGCGGTACGGCGACGCGGCGGCGTTGCGACCGCGGATGTACCGCTGGGCGGTGCCGTCGCGTAGGACGATCAGTCCGCACGCCTCGTTCGGGGCTTCCTCGCGCGTATGTTCGACCAGCTCCCGGCGCACAGCGCCGGGAACGACTACCACCACAGTGTGCGCTCCATCGACGTCGCGACGTCGGCGGTCTCCCAGAAGTCGGCGCTCAGGTACTTCCAGCCCGCGTCGGCGAGGATGCAGACGACGACGCCCTCGTCGAGTTCCGCCGCGAGCTTGCGGGCGACGTGCACGACCGCACCGGCGGAGACGCCGGCGAAGATGCCCTCCTGGTCGAGTAGCTCGCGCACGGCGCGCACCGACTCCTCGTTCGACACGAGCACCTTCCGGTCGAGCTTCGACACGTCGAGGATCGGCGGCACGTAGCCGTCCTCGAGGGAGCGAAGGCCCATTACATGGTCGCCGGGCAGCGGCTCGGCCGCGGCGACGACGACGTCGGGGAACGTCTCGCGCAGCCGGGCTCCCGTCCCCATCAGCGTGCCGCCCGTGCCGAGCCCGGCGACGAGCACGTCGACGCGGTCGAGCGCGTCGACGATCTCCGCGCCGGTGCCCTCGTAGTGCGCGCGCGGGTTCGCCTCGTTGCCGTACTGGAACGGCATGTAGTAGCGCGGCTCCAGCGCCGCGAGCTCGAGCGCGAGCTTGACGGCGCCGTTCGAGCCCTGGTCGGCGGGCGAGTCGATGATCGTCGCGCCGTAGAGCCGCAGCAGGCGCCGCCGCTCCTCCGTCGCGTTCGCCGGCATGACGCAGGTGAGCGGGTAGCCCTTGAGCTTCGCGATCAACGCGAGCGAGATGCCCGTGTTGCCGCTCGTGGGCTCGAGCAGCTCGCGGCCGGGCTCGAGCTCACCCGACGCTTCGGCGGCGTCGATCATCGCCTTCGCAACGCGGTCCTTGATCGAGCCGGTCGGGTTCTGACCCTCGAGCTTCGCGTAGATGCGGACCGACGCCTTCGGCGTCAGCCGCTTCAGTTCGACGAGCGGGGTGTTGCCGACGAGGTCGAGCAGGTCCCCCGCGGTGGTCGTGCTAGGAGCCACCGGCCATCGCCGGCAGGAGAATGACCGTCGAGCCGACCTCGACCGCGGTGTCGAGCCCGTCGAGCGTGCGCACGTCCTCGCCCTCGACATAGACGTTCACGAACGGCGCGATCTCGTTGTCCTCCACGAGCTGCGAGCGCAGGCCGGGGAAGCGGGACATCAGGTCGTCGAGCAGCTCGCGCACGGTGTCGCCTGCGGCGGGCACCTGGCGCTCGCCACCGGTCTCGGTGCGCAGCGTCGGTGGAATGCGAATCGTCGTCATGCCGGCGTAGGCCTCCCTTGACAGAACTCCACGTAGTCGATGTATTCGGTGATGGTCGGGTGCTCTCCGCAAACCGGGCAATTCGGGTCCTTGCGCAGCTTCACTTCGCTGAACTCCGTTGAGAGCGCGTCGAAGAGCAGCAGCCGGCCGGCGAGCGAGTCGCCGATCCCGAGCAAGATCTTGATCGTCTCGTTCGCCTGGAGCGAGCCGATGATCCCCGGCAACACGCCGAGGACGCCGCCCTCGGCGCAGCTCGGCGCGAGCTCCGGCGGCGGCGGCTGCGGGAAGAGGCAGCGGTAGCACGGGCCCTCGTTCGGCTTGAACACCGTCACCTGGCCCTCGAAGCGGTAGATCGAGCCGTGCACCACCGGGATGTCGTGCCAGATCGACGCGTCGTTGACGAGGTAGCGCGTCGGGAAGTTGTCGGCGCCGTCGACGATCACGTCCCAGCCGTCGCCGAGGATCTGCTCGACGTTCTCGGAGGTGAGGCGCTCGCGGTAGGCCACGACGTTGACGTCGGGGTTCAGCGCCTCGATCGTCTCCTTCGCGGAGTCGACCTTGTACCGGCCGAGCGTGTTCGTCGAGTGCACGATCTGGCGCTGCAGGTTCGACTCGTCCACGACGTCGGCGTCGACGATGCCGACGGTGCCGACGCCCGCGGCGGCCAGATAGAGCGACGCGGGGGAGCCGAGCCCGCCGGCTCCGATCAGGAGGACGCGCGAGTCGAGCAGCTTGATCTGGCCCGCCTCCCCGACCTCCGGGATCAGCAGGTGGCGGCTGTAACGCGACCGCTTGGCGGCGTCGAGCGCCTGCGGCAGCTGTGTCGCGAAGCCGTTCCGCTTCCAGTCGGTGTACCCGCCCGCGAGCGAGACGACCTGGCCGTAGCCGAGCTCCTCGAGCGCCTTGGCGGCGAACGCGGAGCGCGAGCCGCCGGCGCAGTAGAGGACGATCGAGCGGTCGCGGTCGGCGACCACGCCCTCGATCCGCGACTCTAGATGGCCCCGCGGCACGTGCACCGCGCCCGGGATGTGACCCTCGTTCCACTCCTCGTGCTCGCGCACGTCGACGAAGAGCGGCGCGTCGTCGCTCTCGTGGAGCTCGCGCGCGGTCGCGGCGTCGATCTCGTGGATCTCCGCCTTCACCTGGTTGAGTATTTCGCGGTAGGAAGCCATTGCTATTGGAAATATAGCGGCGCCGGAACAGATCGGGTCGGCGCGTATGGGTTGTAACTACGGCAGCCGCTCCTGCATTCCCGCTACGGTCGCGCCGGTGAGCCCTCGAACGCGTGTGTCCGCAGTCGTTGTGGCGGCGGCCGTGGTGGTCGCCGGCGCCGCGGTCGGAGTCAGCGTGTTGCAGTCATCCGGCGGCAAGGGCGCCGCTGCGACGACGCAGCGCAAGGGGCTCCCGCCGCTCGAGCTCGACCTGGGCGTGCGCACCGACCCCGAGGCCGTCGCGCTGCGGCGGGCCTCGACGCTCTACACGGGCGGAAACGCCGCCGCTGCCGCGCAGATCTTCGGCCGCTACAGCTCGCTCGAGGCGCAGCTCGGGGCAGCGTTCGCCGCCTGGCCGAAGGGCTCGCTCGACCGGCTCGGGCGGCTCGCGGGCGCGAACCCGCGCGACGCGGAGGTGCTGCTCAACCTCGGCCTGGCCCGCTACTGGGCGGGCCGCGACGCCGACGCCCTGGCCGCCTGGCGCCTCGCTGCCACGGCCGGGCCCGACAATGCGTCCGGCGTCCGCGCGAACGATCTCCTCCATCCGGGCTTCCCGCGCGGCCTCCCGTACGTCGTCTCGAGCTACTCGCCGCCGGCCGCGGTCACCCGGCTTCCGCCCTCGCAGCAGTTCGCCGCGCTCGCGCACCGGGCCGTGGCCGGAACGTACAAGGACAAGCTGATCTACGGGATCGCGCTGCAGCGCCTTGGGCACCCGCTCTCGGCCCAGCGCCAGTTCGCAGCGGCCGCCGCGCTCGCGCCGAACGATCCCGAGGCGCAGGTCGCGGCGGCCGTCGGCCGTTTCAGCAAGGCGAAGCCGTCGCTCGCGTTCTCGAAGCTCGGCCCGCTGGCGCAGCGATTCCCGCACTCGCCGGCCGTCCGCTTCCATCTGGGCCTGCTCCTGCTCTGGCTCGGGCAGCTCAACCAGGCCCGCGCCCAGCTCCGGCTCGCGGTTGCAGACGGGCCGCAAACAGAGCTCGGCAAGGAGGCGGCGCGCTTCCTCAAGAGCCTCAAGGGGATCAAATCGCACTGAGTTGCAATGGGCCGGTCGGCCTATGGCGAAACGGCCTCGCTCATGCGAAAGTTCCGCACCCGCGCAAAATCGCGCGGTTGCATCTAAAGTGAGCGCGCACGGAATCTGGGAGTCCGCGAGCGAGGGGGATTCGATGAGCGGAGCTGAGGGGGTCGGGACGCAGGTAGCGAGCGTTGTCGTGGTCGACGTCCTCGAGACCGACGAGGCGAAAGGCCTCCTCGAGGCCGCCCGCGAGTCAGGTTCGCTCAGCGCCGACGAGATCGCGCTCGCGTTCGACGAGCTCGACCTCGAAGCCGGTCAGATCGACGACTTCTACCACGCCCTCGAGGAGCTCCACATCGAGGTGGTCGACGGTGCCGAGGCGATCGTCGAGGAGGAGATCGTCCCCGAGCAGGAGCCGCGCGAAGTCTCGACCGACTCGCTGCAGCTCTTCCTCAAGGACATCGGCCGCGTCAACCTGCTCACCGCGCCCCAGGAGGTCGAGCTGGCAAAGCGGATCGAGCGCGGCGACCATCGCGCGAAGCAGCAGATGGTCGAAGCGAACCTCCGCCTCGTCGTCTCGATCGCGAAGAAGTACAGGAACCAGGGGCTGCCCTTCCTCGACCTGATCCAGGAGGGGACGATCGGCCTCGTCCGCGCCGCCGAGAAGTTCGACTACCGCAAGGGATTCAAGTTCTCGACCTACGCGACCTGGTGGATCCGGCAGGCGGTGGCGCGCGCGCTCGCCGACAAGGCGCGCACGATCCGGATGCCCGTGCTCGTCGTCGAGAAGCTGAACAAGATCG
>JBGPLW010000059.1:0-10978 GCA_041486645.1 Gaiellaceae bacterium
CTTGACGGCGCGTGACGCGCTCGACGACCGGGTCACCGGGCTCGACGCCGGTGCGGACGACTACGTCGTCAAGCCTTTCGAGACTCCGGAGCTGCTCGCACGAGTCCGCGCTCTGCTCAGGCGCGGTCGCGAGCCCGCGGAGCTCCTCGCGCACGGCGACCTCACCTTCGATGTCGGCACCCGGACGACGCGGCGCGGCGGGCGCGACATTGCCCTGAGCGCGACGGAGGCCGACCTCCTCGAGCTCCTGCTTCGCAACGAGCGCCGGGTGGTCACACGTGAAGCGGCGCTCGCGCAGGTGTGGGGCGCAGCGCATGCGGCGACACCCAACCTCGTCGATCGGTACGTCTCGTACCTGCGCCGGAAGCTCGGCGACCCGCCGTTGATCGAGACGGTGCGCGGCACGGGCTTCGTCCTCGGACGCTGATCGGTGCACTCGCTCCTCGGCAGGTCGGTCGTCGCCGCGGTCGTCGGCATCGCGGTCGCGGTCGCCGTCGCCGGTGCCGGCGTCTCCGTTCTGGCGTCGCGTGATCTCCACCGGACGCTCGATCGCTCGCTCCGGCAGCGTGCGGCGTCCATCTCCCAGCTGAGCGCATCTGCGCCGGCACTGCTGACCCGGCCGGGTGCGCTCGACACGAGCGTCGGCGGCGTCCAGTTGAGCGTCGAGGTGATCGACCGTCGGAACCGGCTGGTCGCGAGATCGCTGGCGCTGGGCGGGCGCGTCCTGCCCGTCGGCGCACTGGCGACGCGAACGATCGCGAGCGGGACCGGCGCGTACGACACGGTGACGGTCGCGGGCGAGCGACTGCGCGTGTACGCGGCCCCGCTCGCAGAGTTCGGAGGGCCCGCCGCCGGTGGTGCCGTCGTCGTCGCCGCCTCCGAGCGCGACATGGAGCGGACGCTGGGCAACCTGCACCTGTTCGTCCTCGTGGCGGGGCTCGCGGCAGCCGCGCTCGCAGCGCTCGGCGTGGCGTTTCTCCTGAGGCGTGCGCTTCGGCCCGTCGCCCGTCTGGCGGAGGCGGCGGCAGAGGTCGAGCGAACAGGCGATCCCCGCCGGAGGTTGCCGTTGCCGGACACGGGTGACGAGGTCGGCCGCCTGGCGCAGACGCTGAATGCGATGCTCGCGAGTCTCGAGAGGTCGCGCGATCTCGAGCGTCGCTTCCTCGCCGATGCGTCGCACGAGCTGCGAACACCGCTCACGGCGCTCCGCGGCAACGTCGCCTACCTCGTGTCGCACGGAGCAACGCCCGACGTGCTCGCCGACCTGGAGCACGGCGCCGAGAGGCTCGCACGCCTCGCCGACGATCTGCTCGTCCTCTCGAGGGAGGAGTCGGCGAGGAGCCCGCAGGAGGACGTCCGCCTCGATCGGCTGGCAGAGGAGGCGGGGCGCCGCGACGACGCGCTCGACGTCGTCGCGTCTCACGCCGTGACCGTCCGTGGAGACCGGGCCTCGCTCGAGCGGGCGCTCTCGAACCTCGTCGAGAACGCGCACGTCCACGGTCCCCCCGACGGGCGCATTCTCGTGACCGTCGAGGAGACCGGCGGCGTCGCGCGCCTCAGCGTCACGGACGCGGGAGAAGGGTTGCGGCTGGAGGAAGCCGCGCTCGCGTTCCAGCGATTCTGGCGGCGAGGCACGGAGCGAGCCGGCTCCGGGCTCGGCCTCGCGATCGTCCGTGCGACGGCCGAGCGCCACGGGGGCCGCGCGTATGCCGAGCGCTCGCGCTTCACGATCGAACTGCCCGCTCTCAGGAACCTTTCAAGGTTCGCCGGTACAACGGAGGAGGAACCGAAGAAAGGATCCTCGTGAAGTACCTGCGCACGCTCTCGACAACCCGCCTCGTCGTCCTCATCGCGCTCGTCGTCGCGCTCGCGGCCGGGAGCGCTGCGATCGCCGTCGCCGCTTCGGGCGGCGGTGGGCCGACGCCTCCGCCGAAGCCGCTCGCGCAGGCGATTCACGACGCGCTCGCCGGAACCGCGCCGGAGGGGATCACCGCTGACATCACGTTCACGAACAAGCTGTTCCCGAGCGGTGCGCTGACCGGCGCGGCCGGCTCCGCTCTTCTCTCGGGCGCGCACGGCCGGCTCTGGGTCACGAACGACGGTCGTGGGCGCCTCGAGCTGCAATCGGCGGCCGGCGACGCGCAGATCGTCTGGAACGCGGACCAGGTCACCGTGTACGACGCGTCGTCGGACACCGTGTACAAGTTTTCGCTCCCGAAGTCGGCATCTTCGACCACCGGAGCGACCGATACCGGCACGCCGCCGGCGCTGTCGGAGATCACGACGTTCCTCACGGACCTCTCGCAGCAGGCGACCGTCTCGGACGCGCAGCCCGACAACGTCGGGAACCAGCCCGCCTACACCGTCTCTATCTCACCGAAGCACGACGGCGGCCTCCTCGGCTCGGCCCAGCTCGCATTCGACGCCGCGCGCGGGATCCCGCTGCGGATCGCCATCTACGCGCAGGGGAGCTCGACACCCGCGCTCGCGCTCGAAGCCTCGAACGTGACGTACGGATCCGTGTCGTCCTCCGACGTCGACGTCTCGCCACCGGCGGGCGCGAAGGTCGTCGACCTCAGCTCGGCGGCGTCCGGCAAGGACGCGGGCGGGACTTCAGACACGACGAAGCAGGTAACGGGAGTCGACGCCGTTCAGGCTGCAGTCGACTTTCCGCTCGTCGCACCCGCCACGCTGGTCGGGCTGCCGCGGCAGCACGTCGGCCTCGCGGGGAAGGACGCCGCGATCGCGGTTTACGGCCAAGGGCTCGGCGCCATTCTCGTCATCGAGCGAAAGGCCGACACCGCAAGAAGCAGCGGCCCGATCGCCGGGCTGCCGACCGTGTCGCTCGACGGCGTGACGGCTCATGAGCTCGCGACGCAGCTCGGCACGGTGCTCGAATGGCAGCAGGGCGGCCGCGCGTTCGTCCTTGCAGGATCTCTGCCGCCGGCGGCCGCGGAGGCTGCCGCCCGCGAACTGAAGTGAGCGACGCCACTCCCGTCGTGGCGCGCGGCCTCGTCAAGCGCTACGGAGAGATCGTTGCAGTCGCCGGGGTCGACCTCACGGTCGAGCCCGGCGACGTCTTCGGGTACCTCGGCCCGAACGGCGCGGGGAAGACGACGTCGCTCCGGATGATGCTCGGCCTGATCCGCCCGAGTGCCGGCAGCGTGACGCTCTTCGGCCGCGACCCGATGGCCGACGGTGCGAAGGCGCTCGACGGGGTGGCGGGGTTCGTCGAGGGCCCGCGCTTCTATCCATATCTCTCGGGCAGGCGGAACCTGCGGCTGCTCGCCGACTACGACGAGCCGGTGTCTCGCTCGCGAATCGAGGAGGTGCTCGAGCTCGTCGAGCTGCGCGATCGGGCGAAGGACGGCGTCGGCGGCTACTCGCACGGGATGCGGCAGCGCCTCGGGATCGCTGCCGCACTCCTCCGAGACCCGAAGCTTCTCCTTCTCGACGAGCCCGCGACGGGACTCGACCCCGCGGGCATGCGGGACATGCGCGACCTCATCCGCCGGCTCGCTGCAGAAGGGCTGACCATCATGCTCTCGAGCCATCTCCTGTACGAGGTGGAGGAGCTGTGCAACCGCGTCGCGATCATCCGACAGGGGTCGATCATTTACGAGGGCCAGCTCGGCGAGCTCCTCGCGACCGCCGCGACCGGCCACCGCCTGCGAGTCCGCGACGTCGAGCGCGCGCGGACGATCTGCCTGAATCAAAGAGGAATCGAGAACGTCGTGCTCGACGGTGGCGAGTTGCGCTTCACCGCCGACGAGGATGCGGTCGCCGCTCTGTCGCTCGCCCTCGGGCAGGCGCGCGTACCGATCACGCAGCTCGTGACGGAGAGCGCGAGCCTCGAGGAGCTCTTCCTCGGGATGACCGGGGGCGAGTCGAGCGACGCCGACAGGAGTGCGGTCGCGTCATGACGGGCGTCGCGCGAATCTACCGCTGGGAGATCGTGAAGCTGCTCGCGCAGAAGCGGACGTATCTCGGTCTGGGCGCCGCGATGATCGTGCCGGTCATCTTCGTGGTCGTGCTGCAGATCCAGTCGGGCGGACCGAACGACGTGCCGCTCGGCCGCTACATCCGCAACTCGGGCATCGTGACGCCGCTCGTGGTGCTCCTCTTCATGTCGATCTGGGGCTTTCCGCTGATCACGGCCCTCGTTGCCGGCGACATCGTCGCATCGGAGTCGCAGAACGGAACGCTCAAGACGATCCTGACCCGGTCGCGGGAGCGGGGGCAGGTATTCGCCGGGAAGGTACTCGCCGCATTCACGTACACGGCGGCGGTCGTCGTTGCGATGGGCCTCGTCGGCGTGCTCGCCGGCTCCATCGCGTGGGGATTCCACTCGTTCACCTCGCTCTCCGGCACGCCGGTCTCGGCGGGTCGCGGCCTGGGGCTGATGTTCGCGAGTCTTGCGGTATACGTCCTGCCGCTCTCCGGTATCGCCGCCTTCGCGGTGCTTCTCTCGACCGTCACCCGCAACTCCGCAGCGTCCGTCGTAGGGGCGCTCATGTTCGCCCTCTTCATGCAGTTGGTGGGCGTGCTGCCCGGGACCGAGAGCATCCGCCCGTATCTGCTCGGAACACAATTCGACGCGTGGCACGGCTTCCTGCGCACTCCAGCGGACTGGGCTCCCATCGTGCGCGCAGTCTGGTTGTCGGCGCTCTACATCGCCGTCCCGCTGTTCACCGCCTATCTCGTCTTCCTGCGGCGAGACGTCGCCGGCGAGTGATCGCACCGGCGCGGCAGGCTACCCGCGTCGTGTCTCGCTCGGCGCCGGGCGGCTCCCCAACGGGACTCGCAGATGCGACGGCACGGCGAGCGCTTCCGGCGCGGGCCGCAGTCGGGCGAGGCCGGCGAGGACGGCGACACCGCCTGTTAGCTCATACGCGGCGGAATCGTTCACGAGGAGCGACACGCCGATCGCGAGGGCCGCAGCTATGACGAGGTCCCTCGCTGATCGATCGGAGACCGTCAACGCCACCGCGAGGGTGGCGCCGAACCAGAGTGCGAGTGGGAGGATCAGTTTCCACTCGTGGAGCGCGGGGAGATAGGCCAGTGGCACACGATTCTCGACGACCGACAGAAGGCCGGGAGCGCCTCCCGAGAACGCGCTGCGCAGATGGTCGGGTCCCGGCAGCTTCAAGTTCACGGACACGATCGTGAGCACAGCCGTCGCCGAGAGCAGCAGGATCATCATGAATCCACGCGGACCGCGTCTCATCACCCGCGCACCGACGAACGCGAACGCCAGGCCGAAGACGATCGCGCCGCCGCCGTCCGAGCCGAGTCGGTTGTCGGTCACGAGCGTCAGCGCGATTAACGCCATCGACGCGAAGCCGACGATGCCGTATCTCCGGCCGGCGATCATCGCGCCGGCGAGGATCGGCGCAAGGAGCAGCGTCTCGAGCTGATTTCCGATTCCCCAGAACCGCGAGTTCTGCGTGGGGCCAAGGGGAGATACCGCGATCCACTCCGGACGCATGACGAGCAACACGACGTGTAACGCGAGGACGCCGAGTATCGTTCCCAGCAAGCGACCGTCGGTGTTGCAGAGACCCGCGAGCACCATCCCGCCGATAGCGCTGCCGACGACGAACAGGGCGACGATCAACGGCTCACTTGTGATCTGCAACGCCCCGATCGCGCTACTCGTCAGCAGCGCCGCCAGTAGTGACGGAAGCACGGTGCGCGGCCGGAAAGCGGCGAGCAGGATGAGCAGACAGGCCAGGATGATGAGAGCCGGGAGCTTCAGCCGGTTGTTCGCATGAATCTGCCTGTCCAGCCGTGTGATCCGCGACACCGCGTCGGCGCTGACGGATGAGGTGAGCGACCCTCGCGCGTGGCCGAGCGCGGTCGGAGCGATGTCGACAATCGAGACGAGACCGGGGATGCGTGTGGTCGCCGAATGGAGAAGCCCGTGAAACCCGCCGCCGATCACGACGATCGGGTAGCGGCGATCGTTCCACCGCAGTCCGGCTGCGGGCGGGAGGGAGACGATGATCACAGGCTCAGGCCCACGCAGCGCCGCCTGCGACGATACGGAGACGAGGATTCGACCCTGCGGCGCGCCGCCGAGGTTCGTGTTCACCGTCGCCCCACGGCGTAAGGCCGCGAGAGCCAGCCGGCCGCTCGTTCTCGGCCCCGTCCCCGGAACGAGAAGACCCACAGCCCCTCGTGACGCGAAGCCCCGCAACTCCGACGGGCTGATATCCCCGACGATGACGATCCGGAAGTGCGTCCCACCCCGGCGGGCCGTCGCGCCGCCGGGCGCCGCCACACAGAGACACCCGAGAAGTGCAGCAAGAGAGAGGAGGAGGCCGCGCCGCATGCTTCGGTGATTCTTCCGGAAATCCGTGCGCGCCCGGTCGGACAGGCGACCGGGCGGGATTGCAACACTTACTTCAGGGGAGGTCATCAGAATGAGCAGCATGCGACTCCTCGCGCTCATCGGCGTGGCCGCGCTTCTCGCCGGCTGCGGCGGCATGAAGCAGAAAGCCTCCACGCCGAGCACAACGAACGCCGGTGCGACGACGACCGCGGCTCCTACCACGGCGGCGTCGCCGTCACCGCTCCAGGCGGAGGCAAGGGCCGCCGCGACGGGTGACATCCCCGACAACCAGGTATTCCTGCGCTATGCCAATGCGGGCGCGGGCTATTCGATGAAGTATCCGGAGGGCTGGGCTCTGCAGGGCTCGGGCTCGGCCGTGACGATCCGCGACAAGAACAACATCGTGCGGGTGGTCGTGACGCCGAGCGCTGCCGTCACGCCGGCGCAGGCGCGGGCGGATCTCGCGAATGTCGCAGGTGCGACGATCTCGGTTGCGCCCCGGTCGATGACCGTCGGCGGTAAGCCCGCCGTCAAGGTCGTCTACACGACGAAGAGCGCCGCCAATCCCGTGACCGGCAAGCGTGTGCTGCTCGTCGTCGATCGGTACTACCTCTCGCATGCCGGTAAGCGCGCCGTCGTCGATCTCGGCACGCCGCAGGGAGTCGACAACGTCGACGCCTATCGGTTGATGATCGAGAGCTTCACGTGGAAGTAGAGAGTCTCTACCGGGAGCCCGAGCGGGACTCCCGGATTGCTTTCGGCGCGCTCGAGTTCCACGACGTGTTCAAGATCTTTCGCTCCGGCCCGACGGAGACGGTTGCTTTGCGCGGCCTCGACCTTCGCATCGAAACCGGCGAGTTCGTCGCCTTGTTCGGGCCGTCCGGCTGCGGCAAGAGCACTGCGCTGCACCTTGCAGCCGGCCTCGACGAGCCGTCGGCCGGAGACGTCGTATCTCTCGGCCGCTCGCTCGCGCGTCTCGACGAGGCCGATCTCGCCCGGTATCGCGCTCACGACGTTGCGCTCGTCTTTCAGAGCAACAACCTCTGGCCGATGCTCTCCGCGCGCGAGAACGTCACGCTCGGCCTCCGCCTCGCCGGCAAGCGTCGCGTGGAACCCGCCGTCGAACGCTCGCTGGCGCTCTTCGACCTTGGGGCGAAGGGCGATCAGCGCGCGCTGTCGCTGTCCGGCGGCGAGCAGCAGCGAGTCGCGATCGCTGCGGCCGCGGCGCGCGAAGCGCCGCTCGTGCTCGCCGACGAGCCGACCGCCGAGCTCGACGAGCGAAACGAGGAGCTCGTGCTCGAGGCCCTCGGCCGTCTACGTGACGAGCTCGGCAGCACCGTCGTGGTCGTGACGCACTCGCCGCGCGTCGCAGCAGTTGTCGACCGCGTCGTGGAGATGCGCGACGGAATGGTCGCCGGCGCGTGAGCGCGCGGGAGGAGATCGCGGCCTGCCGGGACGTCGTCGTCTCGTACGGACGTGGCGACGCCGCGCGCCGCGCGCTCGACGGCGTGTCGCTCGGCGTGTCGCGCGACGACAGTCTCGCGCTGCTCGGGCGCTCCGGTTCCGGCAAGACGACGTTGCTCCACGTTCTCGGCGGTCTCCTCGAGCCGGTCGCGGGTGACGTCGAGTGGCACGGCAGCCCGCTCGGGTCGCTCGACAATGCTGCGCGCGGAGGAGTGCGCGCGCATGGCGTCGCCTACCTCTTCCAGGGCGCGAACCTGCTGCCCCACTTCACCGCGTACGAGAACGTCGCGTTTGCCGCCCACGTGTCGCGTGGTGGGCCCGTCGGGCGCGACCCGCTCGAGCTGCTCGAGCTCGTCGGTCTCGGCCCGAAGGCCGAGAGCCTTCCGTCGGAGCTCTCCGGCGGCGAGGCGCAGCGTGTCGCGCTCGCGCGCGCGCTCGCGCAGGGGGCCGAGCTGCTTCTCTGTGACGAGCCGACCGGGCATCTCGACTCGGACACGAGCGAGCGAGTCCTCGATCTCATCGACGCGCTGAAGGACGAGCTCAGCTTCGCGCTCGTCGTCGCCACGCACGATCCCGGCGTGGCGGCGCGGCTCGGTCGTGAGGTCGAGCTGCACGACGGGCGCATCGTGCGGGAGACGCAAGCCGCGTGACCGCGCTCGCGCGCCTTGCGCTCGTCGGGCTCGTGCGCGCGCCGGGCCGCGCCGCGACACGCCTTGTCACCCTCGCGCTCGCCGTCGCGCTGCTCGCCGCGATGCTCCTCTTCATCGGGCACTCGCTCGCCACGATGACCGACGGCGCTGTTCGGAGCGTGCCGGTCGACTGGCAGGGCCCGGTTCCCTCGTATCGCGCCGCTCAGACGATCGGCTCCAGGGTCGCCGGTCAGCCAGGCGTCCTCGCGGCCGCGCCGGTCGCGACGGCGCCGTTCACCGGCCTCGAGCACACGGCGTCGGCGGGGACGATTCGTGCCGGCGCCGGCTCGATCCTCGCGATCCCGCCCGGCTACCTCGCACACTTCGACACGTTTCGCTTCCTGCGCGGCAGGCTCGAGCCGGGTGCAGTCGTTCTCGACCAGCAGCTCGCAGCGACCCTCCAGGCCCAGCCCGGCGACACGGTCGAGCTGACACCCCGGCCGGGGGCGCGGCCGGTCCGGTTCCGTGTCTCGGGAATCGCGCTCGTCACCGCTCCCGATCTGCTGTTCCAGCCGCTCAATCCGCTCGTAGGCCCGGCCCCGGCTCAGCCGCCCGCGAACGTCGCGATTCTTCCGCTCGACACGTTCGCCGCCAAGGTCGCACCCGAACTGCCGCTGATCACGAGCGCGAACCCCGCAGCCGCCGCGACGCCTGGAACGCAGAGCGGCGTTCAGTGGCAGGTCCAGGCGCAGGCCGACCCGGCCGCTCTCCACGGCAGCCCGTCGTCGGCGCTCCGCGAGTCGACGAGGATCCGCAATCGGGTGGAGCGGTCGCTCCCCGGCCAGATCGTCTTCGTCGACAACCTCGAGAGCGCGCTGTCCGGGGCGGCGGGGGACGCCCTGTACGCGCAGACGCTCTACATCATGCTCGCGGTGCCCGGCGCCCTCGTCGCGCTCGGGCTCGCCTATCTCGCCGCGCTCGGCGGGGTCGAGCGTGACCGGCGTGACCTCGCGCTTCTGCGGTCGCGCGGTGCGCGACGTCGCGATCTGTTCTATCTCGCCGCTGTGGAGAGCCTGCTCCTCGGGCTGCTTGCAGGAGCGCTCGGCACCGGCATCGCCATCCTCGCAATCCATCTCGCGGGATCCGCCGGCGGCGTCGGCACGGTTCGCGCGCTCGTCACCTTCGGGATCTGCGTCGGCCTCGCGGCGCTCGGCGCGTCGGCGGCCCGCGTCGGCGCCGGGCTCAATGCGTTCCGCGGCAGCGTCAGCGAGAACCGGCGCAGCGTGCGTCGTGAGAAGCCGCCGCTCTGGCAGCGTCTCTACCTCGACGTGATCTGTCTCGTCGTCTCGGGCCTCGTCTACTGGCTCACCGTGCGCACCGGTTTCTCCGCGGTCGTGAACCCGGACTCGAATCCGACGCTCTCGCTGTCGGTCTACATGTTCCTCGCGCCCGCGCTGCTCTGGCTCGGCGCTGCGCTGCTGCTCGTGCGCCTGCGAGGCAACGCCGTCGCGTGGATCGCGCGCCGCGTTGCGGGCGGCCGTGCGACGTCATGGCCCGGCTTCCTGCTCGCGAGCGCGGGCCGCCGGGGCGCGGCGATCAATCGAGGGCTGCTCGTCGTCGGGCTTCTGCTCGCGTTCGGCGTCAACCTCGGTGTCTTCACCGCGACCTACAACCAACAGGCGCGTCTCGATGCGCAGCTCACGCTCGGCTCGGACGTCGTTGTGACCGCGCCGGTCGGCGCGATCGCGAAGGGCAACCTCGTCCCCGCGCTCGAGCGCACGGGCGGCGTCGCGGGCGTCACGCCCGTCGACCATTCGTTTGCCTACGTCGGGCCGGACCTCCAGGACATCTTCGGAATCGACGCTGCGACGTTCACGCATGGGTCGGCGCTGCGCGACAGCTTCTTCCTCGGTGGCACGGCGCGTGACATTCTCGGCCGGCTGCGCACGACGCACGACGGTGTCATCGTGTCGAAGGAGACCATCGCCGACTACTCGCTCTCGGTCGGCGACCTGCTCCGGCTCCGTGTCCTCGATCGCACGACGGGCCATTTCAAGGTCGCGCCATTCCACGTCGTCGGCATCGTCCAGGAGTTCCCGTCGGCGCCGAAGGACTCGTTCATGGTGACGAACCGGCCGTATCTCGAAAGCGTGACGCACGACCCCGGGCCGAATACGGTGTTCGTCGCGGCGAAGGGAGATCCCGTCGCGCTCGGCAAGCGCATCGCGGCCGACACGAAGCGCTACGGGACGTCGGTCCGCGACATCCGTCGGCAGCTCGTCCAGACGACGAGCTCGATCACCACGGTCGACCTGCGCGGCATCAGCCGGATCGAAGAGGTGTTCGCACTCTTGCTCGCCGTCGCAGCGATGGCGCTCTTCGTCGGGGTCGGGCTCGCCGAACGGCGACAGGAGCTCGCCACGATGGCCGCCGTCGGGGCGTCCTTGCGGCAGGTCTCTGCGTTCCTCTGGAGTGAGGCCGTTCTCGTGCTCACCGCTGCCCTCGCGCTTGCCGCCCTGCTCGGCTGGCTGCTCGCCGAGATGCTCGTCGC
>JBGPLW010000060.1:0-10978 GCA_041486645.1 Gaiellaceae bacterium
CGGGACTCGGTTAGATGTCCAGTTCAGGTATCGGCCTATGACGCTCGACGATAGAGCCCAAATCGGCCTCCGCGCCGAGTGAGCCGTAGGCAAGGCCCCGGCGCCCCAGCCGGGAGGCGAGGAACGCGTCGGCCACCGCGCCCGGGGCGTGGCGGACGAGCAGCGACCCCTGGAGGGCGAGGGCGAGCCGTTCGACGACCGACCGTGCCTGCCCGTCCTCGGCCCCGGCCTCGGCGAGCGCACCCTCGGCGAGCGCGTCGAGCGACGCTTCGCCCGCGAGGCGGATCTCCGCCAGAAGCGCCTCCGCGGACTCGGGCTCCCGGCGCACGGCCCGCAGGGCGTCGAGGCAGACGACGTTGCCCGACCCCTCCCAGATCGAGAGGAGCGGTTGCTGGCGGTAGAGCCGGGGCAGCGCCGACTCCTCGACGTACCCGTTCCCACCGAGACACTCGAGGGCTTCGGCTGCGTGCCCGGGCCCCCGTTTGCAGATCCAGTACTTCGCGACGGCGGTCGCGAGCCGCGCGAAGGCCGCCTCGGCCGGATCGTGGGCGCGCCGGTCGTACGCGCGCGCGAGCCGGAGGGCGGTCACCGTCGCCGCCTCGGACTCCACGCAGAGGTCCGCGAGGACATTGCGCATGAGCGGCTGCTCGGCAAGCGTGGCGCCGAACGCGACCCGGTGCGCCGTGTGGTGCGTCGCGAGCTCCACCGCCTGCCGCATGCCCGCCGCCGACCCGAGGATGCAATCGAGCCGGGTGTGGACGACCATCTCGAGGATCGTGCGGACGCCGCGCCCCTCCTCGCCGACGAGCTGCGCCAACGCGCCCTCGAGGGCGATCTCGCTCGAGGCGTTGGAGCGGTCGCCGAGCTTGTCCTTCAACCGCTCGATCCGGAAGCCGTTGCGGGAGCCGTCGGGCAGCACGCGCGGCAGGAAGAAACAGGACAGGCCCGCGGGAGCCTGCGCGAGCACGAGGAACCCGTCGCACATCGGCGCCGAGCAGAACCACTTCTGCCCGTCGAGAACGAATTCACCGTCGCCGGCCGGCCGGGCAAAGGTGGTGTTCGTTCGGAGATCGGAGCCTCCCTGGCGCTCGGTCATCGCCATGCCGACGAGCGCCCCGCGTTTCTCGGCGGCCGGCCGCAGGCCGAAGTCGTACTCACGCGACGTGAGCAGCGGCTCCCACTCCGCCGCGACGGCGGGCGCCGATGCGCGCAGCGCGGGCACGGCGGCGTGCGTCATCGAGATCGGGCAGCCGTGGCCCGCCTCGACCTGCCCGGCGAGGAAGAAGAGCGCGGCCCGCGCAACGTGCGCGCCGTCGCGCCCATCGGTCCACGAGAGCGAGTGCAGTCCCTGCGCGACCGACATGCGCATCAGGTCGTGCCAGGCCGGGTGGAACTCGACCTCGTCGATGCGCTCGCCGAAGCGGTCGTGCGTTCGCAGCTGCGGCGGGTGCTCGTTCGCGAGTCGCCCCCACTCGAGCGGCGCGCCGCCGAGCTGCCGCCCGAACGCGGAGCACTGCTCGGTCGCCCAGGCTGCGCCTTCTCGCGCAAGCGCTTCCGCGAGCGGGTGGTTCGCTGTGAAGAGGTCGTGTCCGCCGAGCGGCGGCGACTGGTTGGCGCCTGCCGTCGAGAGCGTCGCCATACCCCAGACGATACGCCTCTCCCGGAAAGGGGCAAGATCCGCCCGTGGACATCGCGATCCGCCTCCGCACGATCGGCGCTCCTGCCTCGCCGCGCACGCCGTTTCTCATCGTGCTCGACGGCCCCGACTATGTGCGCAAGGCGGCGCTGCTCCGCGTGCTGCGCGACCTCGTTGCGGCGCGCGCGGTCCCCCCGCACCACCTCGCGCTCGTCGCGCCGGATGATCGCATGGAGACGTACTCCGCCTCGACGCCGTACGCGCACGCGCTCCTCGAGGCGCTCGACGACCTCACCGGCCGCGGGCGGGGCCGGCGCGTCGGGCTCGGCACGAGCCTCGGCGCTCTCGCGCTTCTGCACGCCCACCGGCTCGAGCCCCGCGCCTTCTCCGGGCTCTTCCTCCAGTCCGGCAGCTTCTTCCGGCGGCGCACCGACGGGCCGGGGGGCCGCTTCCGGCGATTCGGGCGCGTCGACCGCTTCGTCGGCTCGGTGCTGAACGCCAGCGAGAGCGCGCGGCCGGTGCCCGCGACCATCACGTGTGCGCTCGACGAGGAGAACTACGCCAACAACGCAGTGCTCGCCCACGCGCTCGCCGCGCAGGGCTATCCCGTCGACTTCCATGCGGCGCGCGGCGGTCACAACTGGGCGACGTGGCGGCGCGCGGTCGAGGCGCACCTGCCCGCGCTTCTGCGGAGGGTGTGGCGATGAAGCATCTGCTCGGCCTCGTGCTCGGCACGGAAGAGGACTGGCCGACGGCGTTCGAGCAGCTCGTTGCGCGCGTCGGCACCTTCGCGTGGCGCGGCGAGTCGCACGAGCTCGCGTGCGAGCGCGTCTTCAACGAGCCGTTCGACCTGCGCTACACGCCGCGCTACTCACTCGTACTCGACCGCCTCGGCTGGTGGTACATGCTGCCGCGCGAGTGGCTGAAGAAGATCGCGTTGATGGACGACGTGTATCTGCTCAACAACCCGTTCACGTTCCAGTCGATGGAGAAGCACTCCGCGTACTGCGCGATGATGCGCCTGGGACTGAAGGTGCCCGACACCTGGCTGATCCCGCACAAGCAACCGCCCCGGAACGAGCGCTTCCAGACGACCGCAGCGCGGTACAACCGCGCGTTCGACCTGAACGAGATCGGTGATCGTGTCGGCTATCCGCTCTACCTGAAGCCGTTCGACGGCGGCCAGTGGCGCGGGGTCTCACGCGTCCGCAACCCCGAGGAGCTGCGGCGCCGATACGACGAATCGGGTGAGCAGCTGATGCACGTTCAGTCCGCGGTCGACGACTTCGAGGTCTTCGCGCGCAGCCTCTCGATTGGCGCCGAGACGATGACGATGTGGTTCGACCCCGACCGGCCGCTGCACGCCCGCTATCAGGTGAAGCACGACTTCCTCTCGCCCGAGCAGGGCCTCGAGGTCGAGACGATCTCAAAGGTCGTCAATGCGTTCTTCCGCTGGGAGTTCAACTCGTGCGAGTCGATCGTCCGCGGCGGCGAGATCTTCCCGATCGACTACGCGAACGCGTCGCCTGACGTGGCGCTGACGAGTCTGCACTACTACTTTCCGTGGGCGATCACCGCGCTCGTTCGCTGGTGCGCGTTCTGCGTCGCGGAGGGCAGGCGCATGCGCATCGACGTCGACACGCGCCCGTGGTTCGAGATCGGCGACCGTGACGATCTGTCGTACGAGGAGAAGCTACGCGCGTACCGGCGGCTCGCCGACGAGCATTTCCAGGCGGACGCCTACGCCGAATTCTGCGCGGGGCCGCTCCGTCATCTCGACGAAGCGGCCCACGCGTGGTTTCAGAGCGCCGAGCTCGACCGTGTCCTCGTGGACACTGTTCGCTCGACGTTCCCGTCACACGAGCACGAGCAGTTCATCGCGCATTACCGCGGCCTGCTCGCTGCCTGGGCGCGCGACAGGTCTTAGGACCTCCGCTCCCGGGGACCGCCTGGCGGCGGGCCGCCCCAGTGGCCGGGGCCGCCGTCGCGATGTCCCATGCCCATCGGAGGCATCGTGCCGTTCACCATCTCGGTGATCCGCTGCCGGAGATCGGCGGGCGCATTTCCGCCGAACCGCGTCGTCGCATCGGCGACGAGCGCGTCGATCAGGCCGGAGGCCGACTTGCCGCTCGTCGCGTTCGCGATCTGTGCGAGCGTCTTGCCGCCCTCGAGCTGCGTGCGGAGGCTGTCCGCCGAGATGCCGAGATACGTCACGGCGGCTTGAAGCCCGTCACCGTGCTCATGTCCTGGGCCGCCCGGTCCCATCGGCGGCCGGACGCCGTTCACGAAGTCGGTGAAGCGCTGCGTGAGCGTCGACGCGATCTGGTCGGACTGCGCCTGCGTGAGATGCCCGGCCGTAACCGCATCGGCGAGCTCCTGCTTCTCGTGCGTGACGAGCGCAGCGATCAAGCCGGCCTTCGACTTGCCGCTCGTCGCGTCCGCAACCTGGGCAAGCGTCTTCCCCGCCTGGAGTTGCGTGAGGAGGGCATCGGTCGTCGAGCCGAGATACGATGCTGCCGCTGCGAGATCGTCGCCGGGCCCGTGGTGGACGTCGGCACGCGCCGCCGAAGCGGCGCGTTTCGTGTTTGTGTGGCTCTTCGCCGCGAGCGCCGTGCCGCCGAGCGCAAGTGCGGCGATCCCGACGAGGACGAGCGCCAGCTGTGTCTTTTTCATGGGGGTAGCTTCGGTGCGGCGCTTAAGAACGGCCTGTGACCTTTCTAAGAATCACCGCCACCCCGGAAGCCCGCACCGCCTGCACCTGGGGACCCGCCGCCGGGAGAGGCGCGCGCCGCAGCGGCGGCACCTGGGCGCAGCCGGGTCGACGCGCGCCCGCTCGCACGCCCGCTCGACGACGTCCCGCCAGTCGAGCGCGAGGACCGCGAGCCCGTCGTCGGCGTCGAGCGACGCCAGGCGCTCGTCGCGGCAGGCCTCGACGAGCGCGACGACTCCCAGCCGGTGCGCGAGCGCGGTGTCGTCGAGGCGCTGCCCGACCCAGCGCAGCTGCGGCCGCAGCAGCCGCCGCGCCGTCGCCGCGGGCGCGGCGTCGAGCTTCGCCTCGAGCGCACCGCAGATGGCGTCCAGGTGCTCGCGCCGCGTCACGGCTGCTGCACCTTCGGCGCGAGCACCATCGTCATGCTCCGTCCTTCGAAGACGGCCGAGCCCTCTGCGTGCCCGAGCTCCTTCACGTCCTCGGCCATGCGCTCGAGGAGCGCCCGCCCCCGGTCAGGGTGCTCACGCTCGCGCCCGCGGAAGAGGACGTTCTTCCTCGTAGCGCCACTTGCCGTAGTCCATGACCGGCAGACGGGCGGGTCGGCCGCCGCCGCCACTTCGACGAGATCGAGGTCGCGTGCGTACACGTATTCGCGCGCGTCGTCGGTGCTGCGAACTGTGTTCTCGAAGATGCGTCCTTTCTCGAAAACGCAACGGGTCGCAGACGCGCCCGCGTTCGGGTCAGGATGAGCGATGCGCGAAGCGCGCTAGGCCGTGCCGAACAGGAGGGCTGCTGCGTCAGTGCTGATGGACATGACGACCCTCCTTTCGCTCGAGAGCGGGTCGGCGTGCGCGCACTCTAGCCCACCGGCGCAAGCGCCGCACGTCCCCGCGCGGCCCGAACGGCGGCCGAGAGACTCGCGATGTCGTAGGCGCCGACGTGCCGGTGGCCGTTGACGAAGAACGACGGCGTGCCGGTGACGCCGCTCAGGTCGGCGCTGTCGACGTCTTCGGCGATGCGTCCCGCGTGATCGTGGGTGCGCAGGTCTTCGTGGAAGCGATCGACGTCGAGCCCGAGCTCGCCGGCATACCGGAGGAGGTCACGCGCCTGGAGGTCCTCCTGGTGCACGAGGAGCAGGTCGTGCATCTCCCAGAATTTGCCCTGCGCGGCCGCCGCCTCCGCCGCTTCGGCGGCGAGCTGCCCCTGCGGGTGCACGTCGGTGAGCGGGAGGTGCCGCCACACGTACCGCACGTCACCGAAGTCGGCGAGCAGCTCGCGGATGACGGACTCCGCCTGTCCGCAGAACGGACACTCGAAGTCGCCGTACTCGACGAGCGTCACCGGCGCCTCGCCCGGGCCGCGCACGTGGTCGCGCTCGAGGTCGACCGGCACCGCCAGATCGACGATCGGCGCGGTGCCGCCGAGCAGCGCGCGAATCTTCAACCGCTTGGGCAGGCGGTCGGTGATGCGGAAGACGAGCCAGGTCGCGCCCGACGCGACCGCTGCCGCCGAGAGCACGCCGACCTTCGCCTCCTCGAGCTGCGCGCCGTGGAACGCGAGCGTCGCGATCAGGAGCGAGACGGTGAAGCCGATGCCGGCGATCGCGCCGCCGCCTGCGACGGCAGCCCAGCCGACCGGCGGCCGCAGCTTGCCGCGGGTGAGGTGCTTCACGAGCCAGGCGGTACCGGTGATGCCAACCGGCTTGCCGACGACGTAGCCGACGAGGATGCCGAGCGTGACCGGCGACGTGAACGCGCGGGTGAGGAAGCTGCCGCTGATCACGATGCCCACGTTCGCGAGGGCGAAGAGCGGCACGAAGGCGTAACTCGTCCACGGGTGGTACATCTGCTGCAGGCGGTCGTTCAGCGAGATGGCGGACTCGACGCCGACCCGCGCCGAGCGCGCGAGCTCCGGCGTCGGCTGCTCGCGGAAGAGACGGAAGAGCGCGCTGGCGCGCTCGAGATCTTCGCGCGCTGCCGGATACGCGTAGACGAGCACACCCATGACGAGCCCGGTGACGACGGGATCGACGCCCGACTTGAGGAGCGCGACCCACATTGCAGCGCCGAGCGCCGCGTACACGAGACCGCGTCGCACGTGGGCGGCGCGGGCGACGAGCACGGTCGCGAACAACGCAACCGCCACCGCGATAGGGCGCATCGCGACGTGGCCGGTGTATACGGTCGCGATGATCAGCAGAGCGACGAGGTCGTCGACGACGACCACAGTGAGGATGAACGAGCGCAACCGGTCGGGGAACCGTGGACCGACGATCGCGAGCATTCCGAGCGCGAAGGCGGTGTCGGTCGACATCGCCGTGCCCCAGCCGTGCGCTGCCGGGCTGCCGGCGGTGAACGCGAGATAGATGCCGACCGGCACCGCCATCCCGCCGAGCCCGGCGAGCAGCGGCAGCGTCACCCGCCGGCGCTCGCGCAGCTCACCGACGTCGAACTCGCGCCGCGCCTCGAGGCCGACGACGAAGAAGAAGAACGTCATCAGGCCGGCGTTGACCCAGTCGCGCAGGTCGAGCCCCACGCCCGCGCCGCCGAGGCGGATCGAGAGGTGCGCCTGCCACACGCGCTCGTAGCTCGACGCGTCGATGTTCGCCCAGGCGAGCGCCGCGACGCTCGCCGCGAGGAGGAACGCGGCGCCCCCCGTCTCGGTCGCGAAGAACTCCCGCACCGGCGCGGCGAGGTTCCGGGTCCAGGCCGTGCGGCCGGAGAACGGCTCCGTCATCGGTGAATTCTCGCCGACGCGGCCAGGTCTGCGTCCCGGCCGGAATCGGCCGGACCAGCCTCTTACCCATTGCGGCATGCGCAAGACCGTGTCAAGGTGAATCCTTGGGGTGACGTAGGAGAGGTCGGGGACGTGGGGGAACTTCAGCGACGGCGAAGGCGATTCGCGGCGAAATGGCCGTACGGGGCCGGGCTCTGCGTGCTCGTGCTCGTACTCGCCCTGCTCGGCGCTGGTGGCGCGGGCGCCGAGGGGCCGAACGCCGTCATCACGAGCGCAGGCTGCCAGGCCAATGAGTTGCCCGGGAACGACGACGGGTCGTCGTCTCAGGTGACGCTGCCGTTCTCGATCAACTTCTTCGGCCACACGTACAGCACGCTGTACGTCAACAACAACGGAAACGTGACATTCGACGAAGCGCTGGGCAGGTTCACGCCGTCGCCGATCGTGTCGGCCGAGACTCCGCTGATCGCACCGTTCTGGGCAGACGTCGACACGCAAGGCGCCGGCTCCGGGGTCGTGCAGTACGGCGCGATCACCACCGGCACAACAGAGGTGAACGGTCATGCGGCTTTCTGTGTCAACTGGGTGAACGTCGGCTACTACAGCCGCCACACCGACAAGCTGAACAGCTTCCAGCTCGTCCTTATCGATCGCTCCGACACCGGCAGCCCTGGCAATTTCGACATCGAGATGAACTACGACAAGGTGCAGTGGGAGACGGGCGACGCGAGCGATGGCACGAACGGTCTCGGCGGCTCGCCTGCTCGCATCGGCTATTCGAATGGGAGCACCGCCTTCGAGCTCCCCGGCTCCGGCAGCGCGGGCGCGTTCCTCGACTCGAACGCGACCACGGGTCTGATCCACAACAGCGTCAACTCCCCGTTCCAGCTCGGTCGCTACGTGTTCCCGGTGCGGAACGGCGCCGCGCTCGGCCATTCGATCTCGGGGCACATCTGGCAGAACGAGAATGGCAGCCCTGCCGTCGGCGCCATCGTCCAGGCGTGTCCGACCGTTGCGGACCCGAGTGCACCGTGTCGCAACGCGACGACGAACTCTGACGGGCTCTACATCTTCAACAACCTGCCCGACCTCTCGAGCGGCGGCAACAACGTCAATCACGACTGGAACCTCGTCGTCAACCCGCCCGGCGACTCAGCGCTGGGCAGCGGCACGCGTGGGCCGATTACCGTGGCCGGCGAGGGCCAGGCCAACCAGGACATCGTCCTCCATGCTCCGAGGCCGCTGCCGGAAGGCGCCTCGCTCTCGACCCCGTCGCGCGGCGCCGTTAGCCACGGTGTGCCGACGGTCTACTGGGACGACGAGTTGACTGTGGCCTTCGCGGGCTGCGCCGGCGCGGCGGGCACGGCAACCCTGAGCGTGAGCGACGGCTACACGAAGACCGTCGACCTCCACGAGGGCCCTGCGGGCACTCAAGCGGGCGTTTTCGCGGCAGCGTTTCCCCACTACGGCATGGCATCGATCACGTTGTCTCTGCCGTGCGACGCGAACCGTTCGTTCGACCTCTACATCGACCCGCGGGGCGTCGTGCTCACGACACCGGGCAATCCGATCGCGGGCGCAACGGTCACGCTCCTCCATGCCGACGACCCAGCCGGCCCGTTCACAGCGGTGCCGGACGACAGCGCGATCATGTCGCCCGGGAACCGGCGGAACCCCGACAGCACCGACTCGGGCGGCCAGTTCGGCTGGGACGTCCTCTCCGGCTATTACAAGGTTCGCGCCGAGAAGTCCGGCTGCACGGCGCCGAACGACGCGGCGTTCACCGAATCGGCCGTGCTGACGATCCCGCCGCCGCCGACCGAGCTCGTGCTGCGGCTCGACTGCGCGCCGCCGGCAACCACGACGACCGACACGACGACGACGACGACGACGACGACAACCACGACGACCAACACGACGACAACTGCCACGACCACCACGACGCCCACCACCACCACGACGCCCACCACCACGACGACGCCCCCACCGCCGCCGCCGAGGGCCGACGTCCAGGTCTCGGTCGCCGCCCCCGCGAGCGCACGGGTGCATGTGGCCGCAACGTTCACGGCGACCATCAGGAACGCAGGTCCCGATACGTCGACCGGCGTTGCGCTGCATACGGCGGTGCCGGCGGGCGCGACACTCCGTTCGGCGTCGTCGTCGGGCTCTCTGGGCTGCGCAGGCGGTGCGACCATCACGTGCCCGATCGGAACGCTTGCGGCCGGCGGCTCGGCAACGGTGACGCTCGTCCTCGAGGCGGGTCAGCCGGGAGCGCTGACCGCGTCGGCCTCGGTCGAAGGCGACTTCGACCAGAACGCCGGCAACAACAGCTCGTCCGCGACGGTGACGGTTCTCTCGGCGACCGCTCCGGCCCCACCGCCGCCGCCGCCCGCCCAGCCCGGCACCTTCAACGCCGCCGGCAACGGCACGGTCAAGGTGAACGGTGTCGACCGGCCGGCCGACCAGATCTTCCAGCTGAACTCCGGGGACGCCGTCGACGTCACGAACGGCTCGATCACCTTCACGGCCTCCGACGGCAGCTTCGGCGTCTTCTCGGGCGCACCGCTCACCGCTGCGCGCAGAGTGGCTGCCCTCACGCAGGCGAGGGCGACGGGCGATGTGACTGCCGGGTTCAAGGTCACACAACCCGCCATCCCAGGCGCTGTGGCGGAGCTGACCCTGACGGGCGGCGACTTCGCGGCCTGCACCTCGCCGCGCTCGCTCGCCGCCCCGGCGAAGCCGATCCAGCGGCTCTGGGGCTCGGCGAAGGGCAACTTCCGGACGAAGGGGCGGTTCAGCGCGGCGACCATCCGCGGCACGGTCTGGAGCGTCGAGGACCGCTGCGACGGGACACTCACGACCGACGTCGAGGACCCGGTCGAGGTCTTCGACTACAGCCTGAACAAGACGATCATGCTGAGCCCGGGCCAGACGTACCTCGCGCGGCCGCCTGCCAAGACGACCCCGTACAAGCCGCCGACGACGTCCGGGAAGGGCACGGGGGCGGGATCGGCCGCGTCCTCGGCGCGCACGCAGACGCCGGCGGACATCGCCCGGCAGGGCCTGCGCTGGGCGCAGCGCACCTTCGCGACCCGGACGGAGTTCGAGGGCTGGCTCCTCGAGCGCGGTCACAGCTGGCAGGAGTTCGCGCAGATCCACCCGCGGCAGGCCGCCGCACTCGCCCGGCGCGGGTAGCCGTGCCCGTCAGGCCGACGTGGTGGCTGCCGCCGAAGGCGACTGCTGCGAGCGGCGCGATGCCGCCACGCGCCGCCACGGCGCAAACGGATTCGAGACTCCCTCGAGTGAGGGCGCAAGCTGCGGGAAGTGCCGCAGCAGCACCGACCGGAAATTGTTGTCCGCCACCCAGCGCAACCCGGCCGGCGTGTACACCTCGGGCCGGTAGTCCACGGTGAAGAACCGGTCGCTGTTCAGCCGCCGGGACGCCATGAGGATGAACACCCGGAACGCCGTGTCGCTGAAGCCGAAGCCTTTCGGCGGCGGCTCGGCGTACAGGCCCACCATCAGGTCGACCTCGTCGACGTCGCCGTAGAGCCCCCGCAGCTGCTCCTGCCACTCGCGATCGGGCGTCAGCTCTTCGAACGAGGTGATGCGGTCGCGGTGGAAGAGCTGCCGAAAGTCGTTGTAGCGCGGCACGCCGCGCTCTCGCATCCTCACGATGTCGACCGCAGCGAGGTCCATCTTCGTCCCGTCCGGCCGGTCGAGGTTCTGCAGGAACTTCGGGTAGTTGTGCAGCGTCACCGCGCCCGGATGAGCGATCCCGAGCGAGTAGAGCGCGTCTGCGAGCCCGACCTCGCCGAGCCGCGTGCGCGCATGCAGCGCGTTCAGCTCGGGGAATTCGTGCTCGGCGACGATCGCGTCGTCGCGCGTCGTGCGGA